>CAYXWK010000079.1:0-3099 GCA_964468785.1 Candidatus Woesearchaeota archaeon | reverse complement strand
TGCAAAGATATAAAAAATGCCAATTCGGAGATTTAACATGCAAGATATAAGTCAATCAGAAAAAGAAATACTGGAGTTCTGGAAAAAAGACAAAACTTACGAAAAGAGCAAAATTAAAAACGTAAGAGGCAAAAAATTTTACTTTATGGATGGACCTCCGTATGCAACAGGAAGCATTCATCTTGGCACGGCGTTGAACAAAATTCTGAAAGACATAGCGATGCGTTCTAAAAGGTTACAGGGGCACGATGTATTTGACAGACCCGGTTATGACACTCACGGAGTCCCAATAGAATTTCAGATTGAAAAGGAGATTGGAACAAAAAATAAGCAAGACATTGAAAAATTCGGCGTGAAAAAATTCGTAGACAGATGCAAGGAATATGCGACGAAATATATCGGAGTGATGAATGATGAATTCAAAAATCTTGGAGTCTGGATGGACTGGGATAATCCTTATTTAACTTTGTCTGACGAATATGTTGAAGCAATCTGGCAGGCGTTCAAATCGGCTGAAGAAAAAAAACTATTGTATTTAGGAGCGTATCCGGTTCACGTTTGTCCAAGATGTGAAACTGCCGTCGCATACAACGAAATAGAATACGGAAAACAAAAAGACACGAGCGTTTTTGTCAAATTTAAATTGAAGAAAAAAGAAAACACATTTCTTATAATCTGGACGACAACTCCTTGGACTCTACCGGCAAACACTGGCGTGATGGTTCATCCCGATATAGTTTATCAAGAAATCGAAGTGATGGAGGGGGAAAAGTGGATAGTTGCTAAAGAATTAGTTCCGAAATTAATGTCCCTGCTTGAACGCGGTTTCACGATAAAAAACGAATACAATGGTAAAAAAATGAATGGTTGGGAATATGAATCTCCTTTGCAAAAAAACATTAACCTGAATCTTGAGAACGCTTACCGCGTTGTTTTATCATCAAGATATGTCACAACAGAAGAAGGTAGCGGTTTAGTCCACACAGCACCAGGACACGGAAAAGAAGACTATGAAGTTGGAAAAGAAAATAATCTTCCAGCACCTTGCCCTGTCGGAACAGATGGGATTTTAACAGAAGCAGCTGGAAAATACTCGGGCAAAAGAGCAAGAATAGTTGACAAAGAGATAATTGAAGATTTGGAAAAGGAAAATGCATTAGTTTACAAATATGGATACGAACACGATTATCCTCTTTGCTGGAGAGATAAATCTCCGTTGTTGATGGTTTCAATTCCACAGTGGTTTCTGAAAATTTCGGAAATCCAGAAAAAACTATTGAAAGAAAACGAAAAAACAAATTGGGTGCCGAAATTCATGCAATCAAGAATGAAAGCTTGGCTTGAAGGAATCAGCGACTGGCCAGTTTCCAGACAAAGATATTGGGGAACTCCGTTACCAATTTGGATAAGTGAAGATGGTGACAGAATAGTTCCGGGTTCAATAGAAGAACTAAAAAAATTGTCGGGAGAAAAAAATATTGATGTTCACAAACCAGGAATAGATAAAATAACCATTAAGAAAAACGGAAAAGAATACAAAAGAGTTTCAGAAGTTTTGGATGTTTGGTTCGACTCCGGAGTTTCGAGTTGGGCGGCACTTCCAAAAAAAGATTTCAAAAAATACTGGCCTGCCGATTTAAACATCGAGGGAAAAGACCAATTCAGAGGATGGTGGAACTCCCAGATGATTCTGAGTGAAATCACCCACAATAAAAAACCCTTCAATAACATAGTCGTACACGGGATGGTTTTAGATGTCGGAAAAAATAAAATGTCAAAATCAAAAAACAATGCAACACCTCCTGATGAAGTCATAAAAAAATTCGGAAGAGATTATCTAAGATATTATTTTGCAAAATTCTCAAAGGGGGAAGATTTTTCATATGATGAAAAAGAATTCAACGAAATAAGAAAGTTCACAACAATATTAGTGAACATAAACACATTTGTAAATTCTCTTGAGAAGAAGAAATCAAAAATAAAAATTGAAGACCAATGGATTCTATCAAGATACAATTCGTTTTTGAGCGAAATCACTGAAGCGTACAATTCTTTCAAATATCCCGAAGTCATAAAGATATTAGAATCATTTGTTCTTGAACTCAGCAGGAATTACATACAGTTAATTCGGGAAAGGGCGGACGAGGTTTATGAAACTCTAAATGAAATAATGGAAGGAATTTTAAAAGTTCTCGCACCGATAATGCCTTTCCTCACAGAGAGAATCTGGATGGAATCTAAAGGTCAATCAATTCATTTATCCGAATGGTCAAAATCAAATTCAAAAAAGATAAACAAAAAACTTGAAGAAGATTTCTTATTAGTCGGTAAGATAATTGAACTCGGACTTGCAAAAAGGGACGAAGCCAAAATTGGATTGCGCTGGCCGTTAGCAAACATAGAAATTTCATGCAAGGAAAAATTAAGGGATGAAATCAAAGAAATAATCTCTCGCCAGCTGAACGTCAAATCAGTTTCTCTCAAAAATTCAGAGAAGGAAATTTCAGTCGAACTTGATACGAAAATGACTCAGGAATTAGAAGGAGAGGGATTCGCCAGAGAAATTGCGAGAAAAGTTCAGGCGGAAAGAAAGAACGCCGGACTGAAAAAGGGCGATTTAATTTCTTTAAAACTTGAGTGTAACGAAGAACTTAGAGAAATTTTAGAAATATGGAAAGAGTTTCTGAAAGACAGAACTAATTCTGAAATTATTGAAATTAAATCAGGATTCAGTAGTGGTAGTGAAAAGTCTATAGCGACGATAAAAAAACAAAAAGTGGCGATATTTTTTGATAAACTCTAAAAGATATGATGCCTGCTGAAAACATTTAAATAGTTCTGATTTCTATGAGAACAGAGGTGCAACAACTTTACAATGATAATCAAAGAAGAGTTCTTATCAAGGCTAAGGAAGATTTTTGACCTTAACCTTTATGAGGCGAAGGTTTGGACTGCTCTTCTCTCTCGCGGAGTTTCCACTGCTGGTGAATTAAGCAATATTTCTGATGTTCCTCGCTCCAGAACTTATGATATCCTTGAATCTCTTGAGAAAAAAGGGTTCATAGTCATGAAAATAGGAAAGCCTATAAAGTTTGTCGC
>CAYXWK010000078.1:0-3140 GCA_964468785.1 Candidatus Woesearchaeota archaeon | reverse complement strand
TTCATGTCTTCCGCAACTGTCCTTTTAAAAAGTTCCAATGCGGCTTCTTTGTTTCTTTTTTCAAATTTAATACGGTCATTTAATTTGTAAGAGTATCGTAAAAATGAAAGGTTTTCTGTCATCGTATAATCTTCTTTACTTGGTTTATATTCTTGTGTAAATCCATCATCTCCCACAAACTTATGTCTAGTGTAATTTATATTTATAGTCTCCAAGAAGTCTTTGGTAGCTTTTTCATGGTCTCCTCCATGAAGTATATCTCTATGGATAGAAAAAAGCAAACCAATTATTTTATCTCTATTGTTTACAAATTCTATTGGGCTAATTGACCCTTCTTTTGGGCGAAGAGTAACATTTATTTTTTTAACTTTTCCACCCCCAACTTTCGTATTATCTTCAACAAGAGTATTACTACCAGACTCCATTTCCCAACCTAATTCTTCTGCATAAGGTTCTAGGGCTTTCTTCAATCTTATCAATTCGGTGTAGGGACACATAATAGTTATATCAATATCTATCCACTTTTCTTCGTTATCCTTCCAATTTCCCAGAAAATCTTTATTTCCTTTTGAATCTGAAAAACCAAAATCTTCATCATCAAGTAAGCCGTCTTTTTTCCTTACTTTCTGCTTTTTGTCCTTTTCATCTCCTACAAAAACTATTTTCTTTCCAAAGAATCTCATCTTAAAAAATTAAGATAGTATACGTTTATTAAATTATCGCAAAGGGGGATTAGCCTAAAAAACTCCCTTTAACGTTACAATGTACAGACACAACAATATTTATATACTCTTTAATCGAAAAATAATCATGGCTTTCAATTTTAAAAAAATTCTCGGAAAGGGAATTGACGAAGAGGAATACGTTGAAATCGATTTAGATTCAGCAAAACCGAAGGAAGAAAAAATTCTTGTCAGACCTTTCGTTCTTAGAGGATTTGAAAATATGGATGACATTCTTAATTCTCTCAGAGAAGGATACACAATAGCTATAATAGACATAAAACCTCTAAAAACAAAAGATGTAATAGAATTAAAGAGGGCGATTTCAAAGATAAAGAAAACAGTTGACGCACTTGAGGGAAGTATAGCAGGATTCGGAGACAATGTAATAATTGCAACTCCTTCTTTTGCAAAAATTCACAGACAACCGGAAGCTCCAAAACAAAAAACTGACAAATTCGATTATTTCTAATTCCTTTATTTGATTAATAAAAACTCCAATCTATCAGATTACTTCACAGTAGAAAGGGAAAACACTGTCTTTACTACAACGATTATCGTGGCAGGAACAAAAAGCACAAGCAACGAGCTCAATATGGAAGAAACCATTTTCCCTATTGGAAGTCCGCGAATCGCCGCATCCAAAACAAGTCCCTGAATTCCTGCAAAACTTACCACAACTAAAGAAACGGATGCGATAAGGAATGTTTTAACTTCATTTTCAGAAACGAAATATCCCACAATTAATCCGAGCATTGCCAATACTCCCAAAATCCACGGACTTGTTCTGTTTCCAGAAATCATCCCAGTCAAAACTGCAAGTATCAGTCCTGCAAGAAAAGCCCACGCACTTATTAAGTTCTCTCTAGATTTTATTGGCATATTCACCTCTCACACAAAATACTCTCCCGATTATATAAATTTTTTGAATCGTTTCGTGATATATTTACTACAATACCGAAATCTTTATATAGGTAGTTTGTAACTGAACAATTACAACATGAAAACGAAAACACAATCCTCGATAATTTTCGCGTTCGTAATCTTAGCAATAGTATTTTTCACGGCAGGAGTTAGTGCAGCAGTTCTTTCAGAATGGACTTTAACTTCAAGTCTTTCACCTTCAAACATACATTCAGGTTTGTCCGCTGGCGTTTTAACAGGTGTCGGAACAAATCCTGCCGCCGGTTCAAACGGAGCATCTGCTTCCGGCTGGCCAACTTCCGGAATAAGTTCAAGCGACTACTATCAAATAACTCTTACAGCTGGAGCGGGAACCTCTTTCTCTTTCAATGAAATAAGTTTTGTCGATAGCAGGTCAGACCAGGGTCCAACAAGCTTTTCAGTTCAGTGGGCGAAGAATCCTACATTTACAGCACCAGTAACAATTTTTTCAGGAACGACAGATACTAACTCAACAGACAGAAACAAAATTCTTTCTGGCTCTGAAATCGCTTCAGTTTCAAGTGGAGAAGTTCTTTACATAAGATTCTTCGCTTTTGACGCAAACAGCTCAACCGGAACTTGGAGATTAAAAGACGTAGTCCTTGAAGGAACGGTTACCAGCACACCCGCACCATCTCTTCAGATAGTTCAGGTGAATCCAATCACTGAAACGCAAAACGGATTAATAAGAGTAAGAAATAACGGAAACACTGTTCTCACAGGAATCAACTTAGCATCAAGCGGAAACTTTGAAGTCAGCTTTTCAACAAATAATCTCAACTTGGCTCCAGGGGCTGAACAACTTGTAACGCTAACGCCAATAGACCTTGGAACAGTCGGAGTTGGAGGAAAATCCGTAACAATCTCCGCACAAGCATCGGACGGAACTTCAGCATCTTTAACAATGAATGTTATCGGCTCGTTCTGTAGAACAGGACCTGCAGGCGGAAATTTAACAATCGCAAGCGTTGACATAAACAACAGAGGTGGTGGAGACGATGACGAATGGAAACTTCTTGACACAATAGAAGTAAGAGTAGATATAGAAAATGACGGAAACGCGGACGTTCGTGATGTAATAGTAAGACTTGGCTTATTCGACTCAAGAGGAAGAAATGTTGCAGGAGATTTGGAATTTGACAATAACGAAGAGAGAAT
The DNA here is from genome assembly GCA_964468785.1 of Candidatus Woesearchaeota archaeon. Taxonomy (GTDB): domain Archaea; phylum Nanobdellota; class Nanobdellia; order Pacearchaeales; family GW2011-AR1; genus UBA73. The sequence goes on along the minus strand of CAYXWK010000078.1, from coordinate 315 downwards.
AAGAGTCGGAAGAATAAGGGACGGCGACGACGCAACAGTGAGATTCAATTTCAGAGTACCTGCAAGCTTGAAAACAGATGATTACAAACTTGCAATAAAAGCATACAGTGATGACTTGGGAGAAAGTAATGAATGCACAGATTCAACAAGTTCATTCGGAGGTCAGGGCGGAAAATTTGAACCTATAAGAGTTGTAGAAGAGGACGATGTAAGAAAATTCATCGCATTTGAAAACATTCTTATAAGTCCTTCAGAGGCAACATGCGGAGACAGAATTTCAATGCTCCTTGATGTTTACAACATTGGAGAAGACGA
>CAYXWK010000077.1:0-3152 GCA_964468785.1 Candidatus Woesearchaeota archaeon | reverse complement strand
TACGAAGCAAACTTTACTTCTCTTTCCACCATAACCGACACTGAACGATTAAAAACTTATAACCGAAACACCATACCGAAAGTTGCCAACGCCCAAGTAAAGGTTGAGCTTGCGGCGAACGGCAACGATACGCCCGAATGTGAAGACCTTTTAGTAGATTTAACCACTAGTGATAAATGACAGAGATAAATGAACCACAACCGGAAACCGGACGAGACCTAAAAAGGAGAGGTAAAGGTTTTGTGCCAAAAAACCAACTATTAAGAGGAGGAGATGTTGATGTAAGAAGCATTAACCTTCAGGAGGTAAACTTTTCTGATGTTGATGTGGGTTTAGTTGGTCAAATTATTTTAAATGATGACGCTTTTGGGTTGGGGTTGAAAAGGATGTCTCTAAATGGCTTGGGTTCTTTTATAGAAGTTATAGGAATTCCAACTCCTTCACAAACAAATACTTATGACTTAGGCACAACTGGCAGAAGGTGGGCGACACTAAGAGTGGTAAATGTGGATGAAAGCTCGGATGAAACGCTAAAAGAAAATATAAAAAATTTGCCTTATGGGTTGAAAGAGGTTCTACAGTTAAAACCAATTATCTATAAATGGAAAAATAAAGAAGGAGAAAACTTAGGTTTTTCTGCTCAAAAGGTTAAAGAAATTTTGCCTGAAATTTCTGAAGATGGAACCTCTTTGAAGACAACACAAATGATACCTGTTTTAGTCAAAGCTATTCAGGAATTAACGGAAAAATTAAATAAATTAGAAAATGAAATTAAAGGCAATCAGGAGTAGCATCAAACATAAGAGCAATCTGTTCTTTGGTATCTTTTCGGAGGCCTTGTCTATCAACATATTCAGAAGCGACAGAACAATTATCAGGAATGGATTTAATAATTTGAGCTTGCAAGATTTCAATCTGCTCAAAAAGGCGAGCAATTTGTTCTTCCAAAGACATAGCAAAGGAAATAGAGGGAACAAAAAGCAAACCTATCATCAATACAATAAATATTTTCATATAAATTAACCTTAACATATAGTATAATATAAAGCAAATGAACCCCCAACTACAACAAATGCTCTCGCAACTCCAGTCTTCCCTTTCAGGGCTTAATCTGCAATCTCTGGGACAGCAGGATATTTCGGCTCTTTTCAAGTCTTTGCAGGGTTTGTCTCAATCTCTAGGAGGATTCCAACAGCAAGCGCCTCAACCGACGCAAATGACCTCGCCTGACGGGGCTGTTTCTACGCAAGGTTTCGGGCAAATGATTTCAGGTCTTCCCGAACCGACAGCTCCTGACACTCAACAGCAATTCCAACTGGGAGTGCAGACATCTCTGCAACAAGCCCAACAGGATTTTATCGGAACTGCTGAACGCCAAAGAGACGAGGCGATCAAAAGACAGGAAGAAATAAACGCTCAACTCTTAGAAATTCTATCTGAAAGCGATCCCAGAAAAAGAGAAACCTTTGCACAAGAAGAAGCGATTTTAAAAGACCAGCTTAAAGCCGCACAAACCGCTGCCTCAACTTTAGAGGAAGATTTTAAAACCCGAAGAAGAATAGTAAGCGAAATGGAGCAACTCTTAACCGAAGGCAACGCTTTAATCAAACAACAACTGGAGAAACCCGCCTCGCTTAAATACATTCAAAAGTCCGCCTCAAGGACAATGTCTGACGTGCAAGCCAGAGCCGGAGTGTTGCAGGCAGTTGTCGCAGGTATAGACGGCAACTTAAATATGGCTCATTCCATAATAGGCAACGCCTCAAACGCCGTTCTCGCTCAATGGTCTGATGTAGTAAATTACAACAACGCAGTTCTTAACTTAACTAATCAAGGACTTTTAGCCATAGATGCTGAACATAAAAAATTCGCCGAGATAGAACTGGGACTGGCACAATCCAATCTCAACAGAATAGAAGCCACCGCAGACTATATTAAAGGACTGATGATTGATCCCAAGACTGCTCAATTTATGGCTGATGCCGGTGTCTCCTTAAACGACAGCATAGAGGAGATAAATACCAAAATGTCAGAGCAAACCAAAAAAATGGAAATTGTAAAATTCCAAAATCAAAAGACCGCAGAGGGCTACCAATTCTCGCCTATTCAAACCGAAGGAGCTGTTAGTTTTGAAGTCGGAGGAAAGACATTGTGGTTTAAGCCGCCTACGGATAACAAACTGCTTACTGTCGCTGAAGCTAAATCTCTGGGCGTGCCGTTCGGCACTACTCGTTCACAGGCGGCGGCTATGGGGAAAGTGCCGGGGGCGACTCCAACAGTTGATGTTTCCTTAAATGTCTTCGGAACAGATATGACTTTCGCTTCAGGGCTTACTAAGCAGGAGTTTCAACAACAATTAGAAAACCAAGCACTTCAGAATTTTGCTCCTGCGACTATTGATGACTTATACAATAAATACTTACAGTCTGGACCTGCCCCAACGTTGGGCGAACCTGTTTTTATCCCTGGAACTAATATAAATATTAAATCCGCACAAGGTATAAAAGAACTCGCTGAAACTTACGGATATACTGCTGGAGAAATAAAAGCGTATCTTACAAGCGAACTTAAACTTTCCGTTACAACTGCTGACCAACTCTTAAAAGACGCTGGATTATTAAGTGGTGGCGGCTCTGCTGGCGGTAGAACTCCTTAATATGGCAAAAATTCCTCTTTCAGAATTTATGAAACAGGGAACTCTGCAAACAGAGGAGTTTTCACAACCTAAACCACCAGGATTCATTAAGACCCTGTTTAAACAAATTCCCGATTTCGTCAAAAGTTTAAGAGGAGCGGGCAGAGAACCATTAGCCAGATTTCTTGAAAGCGAAAGAGAAAGAATAAGAACACAAACATTAGCGGAGCGCGCCACTACCGAACTTGTAAAAAGGCCTCTTAAAATCGCCACATTCTTACCGAGAATAATCGCAGGGGGATTAGCTGAAGCGGGAAAAACTATGCAAGAGTTTGTAGCTACATACTCATTAGCCGCTTTACCTCAATTTGACTTGGGAGAAGCTAGTTTAAAAGCTCAAGATCTCGTAAGGGGAAGTGAAAAACAAAGAGAACTAGAGAAAAAACTCTTTACTTTTGAGGTAGATTCTTTTGCTGAACACGTTGAAAATATACAAGGATTATTAAACGAAAACCCA
>CAYXWK010000076.1:0-3167 GCA_964468785.1 Candidatus Woesearchaeota archaeon | reverse complement strand
CTCATCAATAGGTTAACCCTGTTTTCCTCCGCTTTCAATATTAAATCCCTTACAAGATCAGCCCCAGGCTCATCCTGAAAAAAAGCCATTAGCGCATACGAGTCTAATACTTTGGATGCCATGATTATTTTTCCCTTTCCTGAACGATACATTTCTTTTATTCCCGGACCCGAAGCGTAACCTCCCGTCGGGAAATCAGGACCCTGAACTATTTCTGATAAGTCATCTATTGTAACTTCTGGATTCTCTATGTATGCAATTACTGCGTCGCAGAGTTCTGTGAGATTGTGCGGAGGAATATTTGTAGCCATACCGACGGCAATTCCAGTTGCTCCGTTCAAAAGAAGATTAGGCAATTTTGCCGGAAGAGTTTCTGGTTCTTTTCTGTCATTTGAAAAATTTGAAACCATTTTTACAGTTTCTTTTTCTATATCGTCTAAAAGCTCTTTGGAAATTTTTGCAAGTTTTGCTTCAGTGTAACGGTCCGCAGCAGCCGGGTCTCCATCCATACTACCGAAGTTTCCCTGTCCGTGAACGAGGGGATAACGCAATGAGAAATCCTGAGCCATTCTTACAAGAGCATCATAAATTGCGATGTTTCCGTGAGGATGATAATTACCCATCGTTTCTCCGACGATTTTTGCACATTTGACTGTTGCTTTGGATGGGTCGATTCCCAGTTGGTGCATTGCATACAGAATTCTTCTATGAACTGGCTTTAGTCCGTCCTCTGCTGAAGGGAGCGCTCTCTGAACTATTACAGACATCGCGTAGTCTATGAACGCACTCTCCATTTCTTCAACTATTTCGGCATTTTCAACTCCCGGCTCGCTTCCTGCCTGAGATTTTTCTCTCCGGTGCTTCTCTTCCTTTGAAATTTCGAGTTCAATTTTTTCTTCTTCGTGATTGTTGTTTTCTTCAGTCATTTTGTATTTTGGTTTTTTCGGGAAAAGCTATATTTTTGTATCCGCAATCTTTACAAATCATCGCTCCTGCGCTGAAGTTCAAGGATGAGCCATCGACAGTCACATTTTCACTTTCGCAGTTCGGACAGAATTTTATAGGAACAGATTTTTCTTTTCGCATTAAACGTCTATATTTGCCTCCTTTGCTCTTTCAGCGATGAAATGCCTTCTTGCTTCAACGTTATCGCCCATTAATCTTGAAAAAACCTGATCGGCTTTAACAGCATCCTCAATGGTTATTTTTTTCAGTAACCTCTCTTTCGGATTCATTGTTGTTTCCCAAAGTTGTTCAGGATTCATTTCTCCGAGACCTTTAAATCTTTGAACGTCAATATTTCCACCTAACTTATCGACCATTTTTTTCAGTTCCTCTTCTGAATAAACATAATGAATTCCTCTTTTCTTTACACGATAAAGCGGGGAAACTGCGCGATAAATAAAACCGCTTTTTACAAGTTCCGGCATGAATCTGAAGAAAAAAGTTAAAATAAGAGTCGCAATGTGCGCTCCATCTACGTCTGCATCAGTCATGATTATTATTTTAGAATAGCGGATATTTTCAGAGTTGAATTGTTCACCCACGCCCGTCCCTATTGCAGTTATCAGATTTGCTATTTCTTCAGATGAGAGCGCCTTTACAGGATTTGCTTTTTCGACATTTAATATTTTACCTTTTAGCGGAAGAATCGCCTGTAATTCTTTGTTTCGTGCCTGTTTTGCCGAGCCACCTGCGGAATCTCCTTCAACAATGAATAATTCAGTGTTTTCGGATTTTTTGTTTGAGCAATCGGCTAACTTTCCAGGCAATCCTCCAATACTGAATGCAGATTTTCTTCTGACTAATTCTTTTGCTTTCTTTGCAGCGTTTCTTGCCTGCTGAGCTTCAAGAGATTTTGTGACTATTCTTTTTGCGATTGCCGGATTCTCTTCGAAAAATTCCTGAAGAGCAGCAGTTGAAATGCTATCAATAATTCCCTTTATTTCTGAGTTTCCGAGTTTTGTTTTTGTTTGTCCCTCAAACTGCGGTTCAGGAACTTTAACGGAGACTATCGCAGTTAAACCTTCACGAACATCGTCTCCTGTAAGATTTTCGTTCTTTAACATTTTGTTTTTATTTGCATAATCATTTATTGCTCTGGTTACTGCTGTTTTGAAACCGACAACATGTGTTCCGCCCTCAATAGTATTAATTGTGTTTACGAAACCTAAAACATTTTCCTGATAACCATTGTTGTACTGAATTGCGACTTCCGCAACCACTCCATCACTTTGTTTGAAAAAATAAATTGGTTTTGAATGGATTGGTTCTTTTGATTCGTTCACCCATTTTACAAATTCTATTAGTCCTCCTTCGTAATGAAAAGTTTCTGATTTTCCATTTTCTTCCTTCAAGATTATTTTTAGCCCTTTGTTAAGAAAAGCGATTTCTCTGAAACGTGTTTCTAATGTTGAAAAATCGTATTTTGTTGTCGAGAAAATTGTGTCATCTGCAGTAAAATTAACTTCTGTTCCGGTGTCGTTTTTTTCTGTTTCTCCTATTGTTTTTACGGGATAAAGTGGTTTTCCGATTTTATATTCCTGCTGATAAATCTTTCCGCCACGTTTTACGATTACCTTCATATGTTTTGAAAGCGCGGCGACAACGGAAATTCCTACTCCGTGCAAACCTCCTGAAACTGCGTAAGAGCCTTTATCGAATTTCCCTCCTGCGTGTAGTCTTGTAACGACAACCTCAAGTGCAGGAACTTTGTAAACTGGATGTGGTTCTATCGGAATTCCTCGCCCGTTATCTGAAACTGTTACGGAGCAGTCCTTGTTTAAAGTCACATTTATTGTGTCTGCGTAACCTCCCATGACTTCATCTACAGAATTGTCAACTATCTCCCAAACAAGATGATGTAAGCCCGTTTTTGAGGTAGAACCGACATACATTGCCGGACGATGACGAACTCCTTCAAGTCCTTCCAAAACTCTAATATTCCCTGAACCGTATGCTTTACTTGATTCTGATTTTTCAGCCATAAAATTCCTCTTAGAACTGGTAAAAACAAAGGTACTTTTTAAACTTTTCTGGTTTCCTAGGTATTTTACCGACGATAAATTAGAAAAGATTAAAAACAAAGGATTTGTGTAATTATATGGTTTATTTTGCGGAAAGTCCATTGCAAAAAACTTACGGGAAGAAAATTGAACGCGCGGAAA
>CAYXWK010000075.1:0-3349 GCA_964468785.1 Candidatus Woesearchaeota archaeon | reverse complement strand
ATGTTCGCGCACAAAATATCTGACCTGCGCGACATATACAAGAACGACATAAAATACCTTAGGGAAAGGAGAATCGCTCAATGACCAATGTAAAATTTCCGAGAAAAGAATTTGAAAAATACATAAAGCTGACTCCAGAGATAATAGAAAAAATTTCCCTGTTTGGAACTCCCCTCGAATCAATTGACGAAGAATATATAGAAATAGAAATTTTTCCAAACAGGCCCGATTTAATTTCTCTTCAGGGTTTTATGAGAAGTTTCAGACCTTTTCTCGGAAAAGATACTGAAGCAAAAAAATATTCCGTTTCAAAACCTAAAGAAAACTATTCAGTAAAAATTTCTCCGTCAGTCAATAAAGTTCGACCATATACTGCATGCGCAATAGTGACCAATCTTTCCCTAAACGATGAAAAAATAAAACAGATAATAGAACTTCAGGAAAAACTCCACTTCACTATCGGAAGAAACAGAAAGAAAGCAGCGATAGGAATTTATCCTCTGGAAAAAATATCTCTTCCAATAAAGTATGAAGCAAAAAATCCTGAGATGATAAAGTTCATTCCATTAGACTCTGACAAAGAGATGACTGCGGCTCAAATATTAAATCGCCATCCGAAAGGGAAAGAATTCAGGAGTATAATTGAAAAAGAAGATTTATTTCCTCTCTTTATAGACAGGAAAAATAAAATACTATCTATGCCACCCATAATAAACTCTGAAGAAACAGGGAAGGTAAATGAAAAAACAAAAGAAGTTTTCGTCGAATGCTCTGGAAATCATTTCAAGACTTTATCAAAAACTCTAAATATAATAGTAACAACTCTTGCAGATATGGGTGGAAAAATAGTTCAAATGAATCTCGCTTATCCAGATAGAACAATAGTCACTCCAGAAATGAATTCAGAAAAAATAAAAATCTCTTTAGAAAAAACAAACAAATTACTAGGATTAAACATTAAAGAAAAGGAATTGGAAAATCTTTTGAACAGAATGGGATATGAATATTCAAACAAAAGCGTTTCAGTTCCTCCATGGAGAATAGACATTTTACACGAAGTAGATTTGATTGAAGACGTAGCAATAGCATATGGTTACAACAAACTCTCACCGGAAATTCCGAAAGTTTCGACAATTGGTAAGGAATCTGAAAAAGAGAAATTCAAAAATAAAATAGCGGAAATTCTCGTAGGACTTGGAATGATAGAAGTATCCACATATCATCTAATCAAACCTCGTGAAGCAGAAATCACACAGACTGATAAAAAGATAGAAGTAGAAAATTCAAAGACAGAATATAAAATTCTCCGCCCCTCTCTGACGATTCCTGCACTCAGAATAATTTCCGAAAACAAGGACAACGAATACCCTCAGGAAATTTTCGAAATAGGAACGGTATTTTCTGAAAATCCTGACGAAGAAACTGGAATAGAAGAAGAAGAAAAGGTTTGCGTCTTAATCTCGCCAGGAAATTTCACCAAAGCAAAGCAGGTGCTTAATCACCTGTCAGAAATTATCGGATTCAAATATGAAATATCTGAACACGAAAGTCCTCTTTTGATAAAGGGAAGAACTGCAAAAATAACTATCAACGGAAAAAACACCGGAATAATCGGAGAAGTTCACCCCAAAATTCTGAACGCTTTCGGAGCAAAAATGCCTGCATCTCTCTTCGAAATTTCTCTAGAGGACATTTCAAAATGAGAAAAAAACCATTCATCTGGGCTGCACAAATTCTAACCGCTATGATATTCTTCCAGTCCCTATACTTCAAATTCACAGGAAGCGAGATTTCAAAAGAGTTATTCAATTTACTTGGTATCGAACCTTGGGGAAGATATCTGGTCGGAATAGCTGAATTAGTAATCGCGATAATGCTTCTTATTCCTGCAAACGCTGCATTCGGCGCCCTCCTGGCATTGCTGATTGGAATCGCAGCAATATTCACACATGTTTATGTAATTGGAATTTATTTTGGAGGAAACATTTCACTCTTTTTTCTGTCAATAGCGATAACTGCCATGAGCGCATTTGTGACCTTCTTTAGAAGAAGGGAAATCAAGGAATTATAGATTAGAAAAGTTTTAATAGCAAAAAAATCAGACTGAACCGGAGGAAAAATGCAAAGAATAGTTAGAAAGATGCGCCGAAAAAGAAAGTTAATGAATCTCGCAAAAAAGGGCGCTAAAAGAATAAAGAAGAAAAAAGCATAAGATGGAATTGACAGAAGACGATTATGCTGACGCAGTTCTTGATTTGACAAAATCTAAAGAGGAGAGAATTCAGGCGGCTTTTCACCTTGAAAGCGCGTTAAAGGACGAAAATATTCTGAAACTCGCAAAAGCTCTTGAAACCGAGCCATCTCCAATTGTCCGCCACGAAATTGCTTTTTCCCTCGGAGAAACTGCACATCCGACAATTGCCACACCCGCTTTGATGAAAGCCGTTGAATTTGACAAAAATCTTTTCGTAAGACACGAAGCAATTCTTGCACTTGCAACTTTGGGGAAAAAAGAGTTCATTCCTTTCGTTAAGAAGTTTCTAAACGAACCTGAAATCGAAATGGCTGAATCTGCAGAAATTGCGTTGCAAAGATTGGAACAGACAGGACATTAAACTCAACCGAAATAACTTCTTTCTTTTTTAGTATTATTAACTTTCGGATTCTTTAAGTTCTTCAAAATAACTTTCAATTTTTCCCTCGAATTTTTCCAGACTGAATAAATTTCCTTTATCAAATCCGCTTCGGCTTTCTCTCCGGTTTCAATTTCAAGTTCAAGAGAAAGAAGAATCAACTTAGAAAAAGATTCGTACACTTCATCCAGCATTTTCTTGTCATCAGAACTCATAGTGTTCAAATAAGCCATATACATTCTCGGAGCATTGACTCCCGAAAGAAGCATTTCAACGAATCCTGTAGAATTAACAACTTTCTCCATCATCTGTTTCCTCACACTTCTAAGAACAAAATCACTCTCTCTGTCAATCTTATAAATTTCAAAACACTCATCCATCTCATCAAACGAAGGCAAGCGATACTTCTTCGCCAACGCTTCATAAGCTCTTCTCAAATCTGCAACTTCCATAAAAACAAAACAGAACAAGCATTTATATAACTAACTAAATACAAAAAATTTATGAGTCGCACAAGAATACGAAACAGGTCGTTTCCGAAAAAGTTCGAACGATTAAGAGAAAGCATTAGAAAAAATAAAATTGAAAAGACGAAAAGAAAAACTGAAGAAATAAGTTCAAGAAATCAAAACTATCTAGATGAAATTGAATTAGCATCTAAGTTATCAACAAGAGTGTTCTTAGATACCAATATATTTGACCCTCAGAGAACAAAC
>CAYXWK010000074.1:0-3369 GCA_964468785.1 Candidatus Woesearchaeota archaeon | reverse complement strand
ACTCTCTCATAAAAATGTGTTTATTGAAGATTCGGTAGGAGATTGTTCGGAAAACAGCCGAAAGATATGTTTCTCACATAGTCCTGAATGTGATGTTTTAGTTCAGCTTGCTTCGAACAGAATTTTTTATGAAAATAATGCTGAAGTTAAATTTGTTGAATCTACGGATACGAACAATAAATATGGCTTGTTGTTCGCGGCAGTTTTTTCGGATGAAAGTATATATTCCTGTCAGATTAAAAGACTTGCTTTGCGTGGAGACAATCTTGCAGACCTTTACAAGTTGAAATCAAATTACCTGACCCCTAAAGGATGTAGTTCCTCCCCTGTTTTGCCTTCTGCTTTACAAAGTTATCAGAATTCTCTCTCTGGCGGTTTGTTTAACGCTGAACAAGATGCCGAAGAATTAAGGAGGCGAAATGCGAATCTTGGTTGCAGACTCTTCTAAGGCGCAAATGAAGATACAGCAGATGGCGTTTATGATAGTTGCACTCGTCATATTTTTCTCGCTTGTTGCACTTTTTTATTTTTCAGTTTCATTTTCTAACCTTGGAAAGACTGCACAGAGTTTACAGGAAGACGAAGCGAGAGAGTTGGTTAGGAAAATAGGGCATTCTTCCGAGCTTGCTTTCACTTCAAGTAGCGATTGTAATTCATGTATAGATTTTGACAAAGCTCTAATGTTGAAGGAAATGGCTTCTGCCGGAATTTATAGCGAGTTTTGGAATCTTGATTATCTTATGATTGAGAAAGTTTATCCGAAATCGAGTGAAGAAGAATGCACAAGAGAAAACTATCCAAACTGCGGGAGAATAACTTTGATTCAGAAGAAATCTGATTTTGGCGCCGCCGCATTTGCGCCGGTCGCTTTGGCTCGTTGGGATGACGGAATAAACAGATACAGGTATGATTTTGGAAAAATTTATGCTTCGGGAGGAAAATTGAATGGTTAGAAAGAAAGGGCAGGAAGAAATGGTCGGGCTTGTAATGGTGATATTGCTTGTAGCAGTTATCTTTATCGTTTTTCTTGGAATTATGGTTCGGCGGGGCGGGGCGAGTGAAACACAAAGTCTTGAAGTTTATCAATTTCTTGATTCTCTTTCGGAATTTACCAGCAATTGTTCTAGTGACAGCGGATATTCATATAAACAAATTGATGATTTGGCAGTTTCGTGTGACAGAGGTTTGACTTGTTCGGGAGAAGGGAATGCTTGTGATTATTTGAATTCCTCTGTAAAAAATATTATTGAGGCGAATTGGAATTTTGGAGAAAGCAGTCCGCAGAAAGGGTATAATTTTGTTGCGAAATTTTCCTCGAGAGAGCCAATGAAAATTTCAAGCGAGAGTGGAAACTGCGGAGTTGTCAGAGGAGCGGAAAAGCAATTTCTTAATATGAACTTCACTTTAGAAATTTGTCTGGATTAAAGAAAAATTATGTTGTGGATTTAAGGTTATAGAACCCTTAGATTTTCACATTTATCTGAACTTTGTCTACAAGAAGAAGAGGTTTTAGCCGTTTTCTCTTTCCGGTTTTTTCAAGGATTAAGTCAACGAAGCCGAACTTTTGAAGAACTTTCAGGTCTTCAACAACTGCCTTGAAATCTCTTCCGAGAAGTTTTGCGAGCTCGTAAACTGACTTCGGTTTGTTTAGTTTTATAGAATTTAACAAGCGAGTTTTCTCATTGCTAAGGAGTTTTCTCACTATTGTCAAACCTTCAAAATCAAATTCTTTGCTCTTCTTTATTTTAGGAAAAAAAGATTCAAAAGTTCCCCTTTCCTGTGCAATGTCGACGTCAAAAGACTTTATTTTTTCTGCCATTTTTTCTATATATGTTATGTTTTATAAGATATGTATATTATATATTTATAGTTTATATGTTTTTCTATTACATATAAATTTTTGAGTTTAGTGAATGGGCGTATTTTTTAGAGAAATTTCTTAAGATACTTGTTAGTAATAACACAAGATTTATATAAGAAAATCAGGTTTTCCCCGATAAAATAGGGTTGTGGGCGTTAAAAACGAAAGATTTTTAAAGAAAATTAGTTCTATCATCTAACCTTAATAGGCTTGGTGTTGCTTCGGCAACACTAAACATGGCGGGCGAAAGCCTCCCTTATGGGAAGTCCTGCGGGACTGCCGATGTAATGAGCTGAAAGGAGGTTGAAAAAAAATGTTAAAATTTAAAAAAATTGCAAGCGTATTGGCTAGCACCTTAATGGTCGGTTCTACTTTGGGATTGGCAGCTGCTGCAAACTATCCTGCACCTTTCGCACAGGAAGGAGCCGTTGTTGTTTATGGTAGCAGTGCCGCTGTAGCTACAACTGACTTAGTAGCTGCATCGAACATTATGTCCAACCTTCAGGCTGTCGCTGTTGGCGGCAGTGGAACTCCATCTGTTGTGAGTGGAGGCGACTCAGTTAAGCTTGAAAGATCTGCCACAAAATTCCATTTAGGAAAGGGAATACTTGATGTTGTCTCTGGAACTTTAACCGATGACGACTTAGGAGTACTTCTTGCGGATGGGGAATACTTAGATAGTAGTAATTCTGTTCATGACTACACTCAAAAGATAGAGTTAGGGAATCTTTCTCTAACACATTTTGAAAGTTCAGACTACAAACCAGATGAACCTACAATAGGATTTGAGATAAGTCCTGGGACTAATATCTTGAACTATACTCTAGATTTCTCTGATCTTCCGGACTGGGATGATATGGCTAATACGGAAATTGAAGTTATGGGTAGACCTTATTTCATAAGTAGTGTTAGTAATACAGTGGGACAGACAATTAACTTGCTTGATGCTGCAACAAAAACAACTCTAAACTCTGGAGAAAGCAAAACTTTGACTGTTGGAGGAGAAACTTATACAGTTGCTGTTCAAATCATGGATTCGAATGGAGTAATCTTCAACATAAATGGCGAGACTACTAACAAGATTGACACTGGTCAAACTTACAAGTTGAGTAGTGGAGCTTATATTGGAGTTAAGGAGAAAGTTATTCAGAATTGGCAAGGTGGAGCGCAATATGTGGAGTTTAGCATTGGAAACGGTAAGATAGAACTTAGGAACGGATTGGATGTTAAAATAAACGAAAACACCATCAATAATTTGGTGGTTAGTATTTTAAATAACTCTGATCAACTTGAAAACATAATGTTGCAATGGAATGCTGACGATCGGATGTTTATAACAGAAGATATGGATATATCTATGCCAGGATTTGATAACATCAAATTATCTTTTGCTGGAATGACTTTCCCATCCATAGAAACATTTACAGTCGAAAGAGGAGGTAATACATATATGCAATTGAAGTCTTTTCCATTAAAGGAAGGTTCAACAACTATTGATCTGATGTACG
>CAYXWK010000073.1:0-3538 GCA_964468785.1 Candidatus Woesearchaeota archaeon | reverse complement strand
TAATTGAAAAATATTTCTCCGTTAGTTTTTCTTATTTTGTTTTCTCCGATTATTATTTCCCCGTTAACGGTTCGAGAGGGAAGAGCGAGAGAGATTTCTTCATCCAATGTCCGGATATAAATTATTTCGTTTTGTACGGAGATATTGTATTCTTTTCCGATTACTTTTGCAGGTATTTCAAAAGTTCTTTCGTAACCATCACGGGCAGACGCAGCGATATTTATTTCGTTTTGAACGAATAATGCAATCTCCTGAACATGAAGAACTCTTTGTTCTTTTGATTTTTGATTCAGATTTTGTTGGAATATGAAGAGAAGGGAAATGAAGATAAAGAGCATAACTCCGACGAGAATCAATAGTTCGATTGCAGATTGTCCCTTCTTTGTTTTCATTTTAATTGCCAGTAATTCTTACCTTGTCCTGTTCGGCAACAATACGGATTATTTTAATTCCTGACGTTGGAGATATTTCTCCTTCTATCGGGACTGAGCTTTTGAAAGCCAGAACGTTGTTTCCAGTACTTGAGCTTACATTGAATAATATAAGATTTTCCGTGATTGTTATTGAATTTATTCCTATTGGGAAGTAGACTTCCGCTGTTGAGCGCGCCGGAGAACCGCTATAAAAAGTTGTTTCTGCTGAATAAATTATCTTTTTTGCAGATTTTTCTATTTCATCGAACTTTACTGTGTCCTGAACTCTCGTAGTGTACATTGTGGCTATTCCCAAAACAGAGATTACTATGAAAGTTACGAACGCCACTATTATCAGATATTCGGTGCTTATCTGACCTCTTTTATTTCTCATATTATGGCGAGGATAGTTAAGATTTTAAAGGTTGTTGCTTAATTATTTTTATGAATCGGGGTGGAAAAGTTGTTGCTTTTGTTTTGTCTCTTGTTGCAGTTTTCGTAGTTCTTCATTCAGTTTATCATGTGTTTGTTTTTGGAACCGGTATATCTGGTTTTGCTCAAGCAGGAATTTCGGGAATAGTTATCGGGGACAAAGATTTTAGAGAAGAAATTCAAATTATTTCTTCTGGGGTTTTTAACAAATCTTTTTCTAAGATTATCCTTTTTGTCGAATGGGGGCTTCTATTTGCGTTATTAGTTTTTGCTTTTGTCAGGAAGCGGATTACATCTAAGAGAGAACTTGAATCGTTGCATATAAGAAAGAATAGCTCTAAGTCTAAAGGTCCTAGTACTGATTTAGATAGTCTGTACGATATTTTAAAGGACAAGAAACATCTTAAGTTGTCAACTATCTCAAAAGTTTATGGAATTGATAAAGAAGTCGCAATGCTTTGGGGAAAAACTCTTGAATCTGGTAAATTGATAAGAGTAGATTATCCTTTTTTCAGCGAACCTCGTTTTGTTTATACGGAAAAGGAGGTGCCAAAGGTAAATGAAAAAGAAAAAGCATCTTAAGAAAAAAAATCTGATGAAGAGACATATCGGTGGAGTGAAATATTTTAGAGCAGAGGATAAACATCAGAAGAAAAAAGTTGGAGCGCTTCATCATAATCATATTCATAAAAATGTGTCTGCTCATGGAACTGGAGAAAATGGAAGGGATTTGAATACTCACAAAAATATTTCTCAACATCATGAAAGTTTAACTCATAAAAAAGATGGGCCTGGGCTTTTTGGAAGATTCAAGAAAAAAAATCATTCGCAAGGCGTTTCTCTAATTCCTGCAAAACTTGAAAAAAAGGAGGGGGAAGAAATTCTTGAGAATTATGAACTTGAAGTTGATGGTGCGAATGTTCAAGTTGCGGTGAAGAAGGGAGTGATGGGAGTTACTTACAATTTGTATCTGCCAGAGATAAGTCTGCCTACTGCAACTTTGCTCAACGAACTTAGAAATGAACTTATTTCTGTAACAACTGTCAGTATGAAGGAACTTTCTGATCCGGCAATGTTTAATTTGATAAAGAGCAGATTTTTGAGCGACGCGCGAAGGATATTGAGAGAGAAATTACCTCATATTGAAAAAGGAGTTGAGAATTATCTTCTCGGATTTTTGATGCAGGAAATGATGGGTTTGGGAAAGATTGAATTTTTAATAGTTGATCCATCTCTTGAGGAAATTGTTATTCCGTCTGCAAAAGAAAAAATAAGAGTTTTTAGCAAGAAATATGGATGGTTGCAAACCAATCTTAAAGTTGAAAGAGAGGAAGAGATTATTAATTATTCTAATATTATTGCGAGAAGAGTTGGGAGGCAAATTACTATTCTTAGTCCTTTGCTTGATGCTCATCTTGTTAGCGGAGACAGAGTTAATGCTGTTCTTTATCCGATAAACACAAAGGGAAATACGATAACTATAAGAAAGTTTGCGCGCGACCCTTTAACTATTATTGATTTGATTAATAATAAGACTTGTGATATAACTCTTGCATCCGTTTTGTGGATGGCGATGGAATATGAAATGAATATTCTTATTTCCGGCGGAACTGGTAGCGGGAAGACTTCTTTTCTGAACGCATGTCTTCCATTTATTTCTCCGAATCAAAGAATTCTTAGCATTGAAGACACTAGAGAATTAATGCTCCCTGAATTTTTGTATTGGACTCCGCTTGTTACAAGAACGCCGAATCCTGAAGGAAAGGGGGAAGTGAGTATGCTTGATTTGCTGATAAACAGTCTGAGAATGAGGCCAGACAGAATTATTTTGGGAGAGATGAGAAAGGAAAGTGAAGCGAGAGTTTTGTTTGAGGCGATGCATACCGGACATAGTGTTTACGCAACTGTTCACGCAGAAACTGCTTCGGAAACTATCTCGAGACTGGTGAATCCTCCGTTAAATGTTCCGCCAAATCTTCTTAGGTCAGTTCATCTAAATGTAGTAATGTTTAGAGATAGAAAGAAAGGAATAAGGAGAGTTGCACAAATTGCGGAGTTTGAAGCTGAGAAGGGAAGCGCAAAAGCAAATATACTTTATAGATGGGTTCCGGAACAGGATAAGATTGTTAAGCACTCAGAGAGTTCAAGATTTTTTGAAGAGATAAGCAGAAATACCGGTATGTCTGAATCTGACATAAATTCAGAGCTTGCAGAAAAAACAAATATTCTGAATTTTCTGATAAAAAATCAAATACGCGGACTGGAAGATTTTGGGAAAGTTTTGAATCTTTATTACCGAAACAGAGAGCTTTTGATGAAGGCTATTAACAAAGGAGATAAAAATATAATTTTGAGTAAACATGAAGTTTAAGATACCCTTTACTACTTCTACTATTGATAAGCTAAAGAAAAGGTCTGAATTTTTCAAGAAATTTGTTCATTCAAAGCAAGATTCTAATTTGTCTCTTTATCTGGAAAGTTCCGCTGTAGGTATCTCCAGGGAGGAATATCTTTCAATTTGTTTGAGAGGACTGGTTTTTTCACTCGCAGTATTTTTCATAGTTTTTTCCACACTTCTTTATTTTTTAAAAATACAGAATGGATTACTCATATCTCTTGCTTTGATGATATTGTTCTCTTCGTTTATTTTTCTTTCGCGCCTGATTTATCCGAAAGTTTATAGTTCGAGGAGA
>CAYXWK010000072.1:0-3575 GCA_964468785.1 Candidatus Woesearchaeota archaeon | reverse complement strand
CGGCGCAAAAATAAACTCCATTATCTTTTGCTAGAGCAAGAGCCAAATTATTAAGATGGTAAGGTGGGGCTGCTCTTCCTGCATCATCTGCAAAAGCTGACATTTCATGGATGGATGCAGAAGCAACTAAATCAAAATTTCCCCCTGTTTTTTCCCTTAATAATTTTAAAGCGTTAGGATGTCTTAAATCCATTTCTATATGAAAATCTCTAGCTTCTTCATGGTCTTCAGAACCATATAGTTTATCAAAAGGAACTACATCAACTGTATAAACTTCGCTAGCACCAAGATTTCTTGCAACATGTGAAAAAATAGGATCATAGCCACATCCTAAGTCAAATATTCTCATTCCCCTCAAAACTTGACTTTGAGGTAATGATTTTAATAAACCTTCTAATTCTTCTGGTTTTTTTGTGCATGTGTATCCTTCTTTTTCATCCCACAACTGAACAGCCTTAGAGTTAGAAATAATTTCATTGACTATTGGATGATCGCTTAAAGCCAAAGCAAATGCTAATTCTCTAGTTTGGTTAGGAGTATTGTCTGTTGAAGACATTCCGATTGGTTGACCTGTAGCAGAATCAACAATAGGATTTCTGGAGAAATGTTCGTAAGGAGTAACAACTACACTTTCGATTCTTTTATACCTATCTTTTAATTTTTCTGCTCTTTCCATTTCAAATACAATAGAAATAACTCCTTTATAAATCTTTCTATTTGTTACTATTGTATAATAGTTAATTATCATGATTCAATTGGGGTGGAAAAGATTATTTCAATATAATAGAAAAATTTGGGAGAGCGTAAGCGAACCTTTTATCCTCTGTTAGAAAAAGTGCGAAGCATTTTTTTGAGTTCTCGTTGGTCGGATAAAAGAAGTTTTTCCCTAAAAATTGAAAATTTTTAGCTAATTATCCGAAAGATTAGGCGATTTCTCCTAACAGGGGCGGGTGGTCGGGGGTTTTAGACTCATCTGTGATTTCCCTTTTTCGAAGAAAAAGGCGTCAGCCTGAACATCGCGGAAAACGAAGTAAATTTCGTTTTCCGCGCTATAATCGCATATATAGTAACTTATTTATATTTTAAAACATTAAATAAGAAATGGAAAAAGAGGATTATCTTAGAGAATTAGAAGAACATCTAAAACTAAGAAACTACTCAAAAGAAACTATTAAATCATATTCAAGCCATATAAAAAAATACTTCGAACATCTAAATGGGGAACACCCAGACTTCCAAAATGCAAAAAGTTACATATTAAAAAAACTTGGAACAAAAAATCCAGCGTCGGTTCACCACACGATTTTTGCAATTGAATACTTCTTCAAAAATGTCCTAAACCAGAAAATTTACATCCCGAAACCAAAAAGAAATAAAACAATTCCGGTAATCCTGACAAAAGAAGAAATAAAATCTATGATTGACAAAACTTCAAATATAAAACACAAATTAATCCTAAAGATATTATATGGTTGTGGCCTGCGAGTTTCAGAAATCGTCAATATCAAAAAAGAAGATATAAACTTCCAAGAAAAATTAATACATATCAAATTAGCAAAAGGAAAAAAAGACAGATTTGTGAAAATTCCGGAATCATTATTAAAAGAGTTAATTTCATATTGCAATCTCACAAACGATGAAATTTTATTCCCATCAAATCGCGGTGGCAAACTTACTAAAAAAACAATCGGAAAAATAGTAGAAAGCGCTACAAAAAAAGCCGAAATAAAAAAAGAAGTTTATCCTCATCTGTTGAGGCATTCATTCGCGACTCACTTACTTGAGCAGGGTACTGATTTGAGAATTATTCAAAAACTCCTAGGGCATTCAGACATCAAGACAACGCAAATTTACACTCAAATTTCACAACAATCTATAAAAAACGTGAGGAGTCCTTTAGACAACATTTGTTAATTAGACACGAATTTATTATTAGTATAAAGTGATTACAAGAATATATAAACTTCTAGAAAGTTATTCTCTTATGAGTATGAAAACTTTCAGGTCTATAAATGGAATGAAATGTAATACTCTTAAATTTATTTCTATTATTTTTTATTGATTTCGTCTGCATCTTCTGTTGGTGAAAAAATGACGATAAAAAAAACATTACCTGCTTTTGAAAATACGATTTATTTAGACGGGGCGGTGCTTGAAAGACGGAAAATTTCAGAAAAGCTAATCAGAGAAGCCAATGCCTTTAAAAAAAGAAACGCAATAGTTGTTGCAGAACGCGATTTGGAAAGCAAAAAGGCAGTTTATGAATGTTGCCCGGCGTGCCTAAAAGCACACCTTATAAAAAAGGCAGATGAGTGGAATCTTGACCGAGATCTGAGTGAGCTACTTTTTAGGATGGTTGGAAATCCAACTGGGCACTATGGATACTATATGGATAGAGGGAAAATCTATAAAGTTTGAGACTATCTGAAGTTTTTTTCCTTGAACTTTCTTATATAATCTTCGTGAGAAGATCGGTCTGTAATCTTCTCAAGTTTCCAAAGATTTTTTTCTGACAATTTTACTGAACGTATTTTTCCGGCATTTATTTTTCTTATCTTTTCTGAAAGAAGAACTTCTCTATCTGCGCTTGCTGACAGGTTTTTCACTGAAGAAATCAAATTGTCCACGGAAGCGAACTTGAACTTTCCAGATGAGGATGACTCGACTATCAATTCTCCGGAACTCGCACCAATTCCAAAACTTACTTTAACATCTGCTCGCTTGTTATATTCCTTTAGAGTTCTTTCTATTGCGGACGCGAGAGTTATGCCTTTTAGAGATATGTCAGTTTCTTTTGGTGCTCTTGGAACTAAAACTGCTACTCTAAAATCTCCGTCGGCATAAATTCTTGCGCCGAACTCTTTTGCCTTCCAGAGAGCCGTATCAATTGCGGATGATGCCAGTGAATTTGCCTGAACCTCCAAAGGATTCTTTATGTGCAGAGAGATTACGGCGGATTCCTGCTTTTTTCCCTCGGAGATTATATCTTTTGAATCCGGGGTTTTGCTCCCGATTATGGCTAATGGCACTTTCTGCGGTGTTTGAGAGAGAGTAAAAGAGCCAGCTACTTTTCCAACGAATTTATTTTTTTGTTTCATTCGATAAACATAAATTATCACTAAAAGTGTGAGAAGAACCAGAATTATGAGAATAATTGCCGGAACATTTCGATTGAGAGTTCTTCCGACATCGTCTATTGAAATTGCTCTGCCCGTCAGTAATGCAGTTCCAAGTTGATAACTTTCAATTCCGGAATTCACCGAGATAGAATATTGTCCATTTGGCGCTTTCAAGCGATATTGCTTTGTTTCTCCGACTCCTAAATTTGAAATTTCCCGTATTTCATTGACGCTCCCTATTTTTATTTCGACTGGACCTGAAAAAGGAATGTTTCCTACATTTTTTACCTGAAGAGTTTGCTCTGTTAGAGAGAAAGAAACTTTTTTTAACTCTCCTACGGGAAATTCTTTGACTACTTCTTTTCCTCCGGCTTTAGCACGAATTTTCCAGTAAGATGGCGAATAATCTGATTTGATAAAAAAAGAGGTTGTTCTGCCCGTTCTCACGAGAGATTG
>CAYXWK010000071.1:0-3620 GCA_964468785.1 Candidatus Woesearchaeota archaeon | reverse complement strand
ACATAATCTGCTCCCTGTATAGAATACTCTCTGCCACGCATTTCCGTCAACGCTCGAACTAACTCGCTACGACTAAAATTATTTTCCCTGTCAGTTTCTTGCATTGTTTCATTCATTGTTTTATTTTACAAACAAATTAAATCTCTGTCTTTCCATCAGTTCTTCCAAGATGCGTTTTTCAATCGCCTTTCTCGGATCTGGCAAGCTTTTGATTCTTTGTTTAATTTCATCGAAAGATTCAAACTGTTTTTCTTCTCTCGCAGTTATCAGTTCTTCAGTATGTTTCTTTCCAAGCCCTGGAAGAAGTTCAAGCTGATGAAGGCGAGTGTTAACCGGTCCCGCCCTGTTGAAGAAGTCGACAAATTCCTTTTGACGCTCCTCAACTATTAGTTCCACGAACTCTTGCAGTTGAATCTTTGCAGTCTCCGTAAGCTTCTCTCGTGGAAGCCTACCCTTTATGAAATATATCTTATCCCTTTTCTCCGAGCCTATATAAACTTTTTCTTTCGTTTCAAGATTGATGCCCCGTCTCGGAATAAGTTCAAGTAGCGCGAGAGTCTTAACTCCGATGGCTTGAGCTACAGGAGACCTTCTCCCTTCCATAGGGTAACCATAAGGTAAATAATCTAAAACTACTGCGTAATCTTCTTTTTCCATCTTCAATATTTCCTGACAATTTCAAGTACAGCATTTGCTTCCTCTTCGCTTAAACTCGTATCTAACACAATTTTTCTAAGTTCCTCTATTTCTTTAGGAAGAAAGTCGGCTATCTTAACAGCGTCTTCTTCTTTAAATCGCCCGTTGACGGACAACAGCTCTTCCTTTAATTTAGCAGATTTTTCCAGAGTCAACTTTGAAAATTTTTTCAGATAATCTTTAAGCTCCTGTTTTTCCTCAAGTTTTTCAACAATCTCTCTAACTTCCGCCAGAGTAACGGGCCGTCTTGCGTGTATCATTGTTTAATCTCCAAAATTTTCTTTAAATGAATTGCTTTTAGGATATATGTCTTAGGTTTTTTTAAATCTTTTATTTTAACTTCATAAGCCGAGCCTCTTTTTGCAATAACTTTGCCTGTTCTCCCTTGCAATCTGTTTGAATATCCGAAAGGAACACTTAACTCGCGTACAACTGCCACAGAATCTCCCGGCTGAAGTTTCTGGAAATATCTGGTGAAAGATATTTTTCCCTTTTCCCTTGGCCTTTTGTGAGTCAGCATTTTATTTAGTAATAGAACCAGCTTTTAAACTTTCCGTCTGTCTTAAACAACAGATTTTCCGTAAGAATCATATTCGGTTTCCGTTTTTTCCGTCGAATCAAGTTGTTTCAATGCATCAGAAATAATTGATAATTTTGCTTTGTCACTTGCATTAAGTTTTGGTTGAGGTTTCGCTCCGACATCTTTGGAAGCAGTTTGTGTTACACTTCCCTGAAAAAGATTTCCCGATTCTTTCGCATCACCCATATTTTTTAAAATTGCGTTATACATATTTTCTCCCCACACTCCAATTCCGCAACGCCTACATACATCTAAAACAGATTCGTCAGGAAGAGCAGTCTTGCAATAAACACACTTAGCCATTTTACCTCTTGATGATTGTCTCTGTTTCCCCGACTATTTAAATTTTTGTTTGTTACAGAGGACAGTAAGTATTAAAAGTGCGAGGTTTTCATAAACTCATGAAAAAAACGACCTCTGAAGTTTTTCACGTCTGGAAAAAAGTTTTCACGAAAAGAAAATATCTCTTAATACTGGCGACATCCTTTCTAATTTTTTATTTTCTTAACGGGCTTATTCTCAATGCAAGAAATCTTTCACAGGTCTTCAAAACTCTCGGTTTTCTCTCTCTCCTAAAATTTATCTTCAACTCAGGAGTTTATTTTCACAAATCAGTAACTCTCTTCAGCGCGCTCGGAGTTTTTCTTCTAAGTTTAGCAGTAGGAGTTTTCATAACGCTCCTTTTCTACAGATACGATTTCATAGAAAAAAGAGACCGGGAAAAAATTGGATTTTTTGCAGGCATAGGAATATTTTTCGGAGCAGCCGCACCAAGTTGTGCCGCCTGTGGTGTCGGACTAATAAGTTTACTCGGACTTTCTTCTGTTCTCGCCCTTTTACCTTTCAAAGGACAGGAAGTTCTCCCGATTTCTCTTCTGCTCGTCACTTTTTCAGTGATAATGATTACGAGAAAACTTTATAACCCTGTATGTAAACTTAAATAAATGAAAAACCTGAAAGGAGGATTCAATGGAAGATAAAGAAACAATTACTATAAGTAAAAGCAGTCTTTGGAAATATTCAACTTTCGTTTTGATTGCTCTTGTAGTTGTAATGGCTTTCATGGCTTTCGGTAACAAGGGAAGTTCCGGAGTAACTGGAAATGTTGTTCAACAACCGACTGCAGGAGGACCTCCTGCTAAAGTCACTGTCAATGTCGGAGACAGCCCATACTTGGGAGAACAAAACGCTCCGGTGACGATTGTTGAATTTCTCGACTATCGATGTGGATTCTGCGGAAGACACGCTTCTGAAACATTTCCTCTGATAAAATCAGAGTATGTTAATTCAGGAAAAGTGAAATATGTAGTCAAGGACTTTGCAATTCTTGGACCTCTCTCAGTCAGAGCAGCCGAAGCCGCGCAATGTATGAAAATCCAGTTAGGAAACGAAGGATATTTCAAAATGCACGACAAATTAATGGCAAACCAACAGACAATCAGCGAAGAAAATCTGAAACTCTGGGCTCGTGAATTAGGTGCGGACGGAACAAAGTTCGACAGCTGTTTCAACGGCGGAGACGCTGAGAAGCAGTTACAGGCAGACCAACAAGAAGGTCGAGGCGCAGGAATCAGCGGAACTCCTGGATTTGTAATCAACGGAAGATTGGTTTCCGGTGCGTGTCCATATTCAGCGTTTAGCCAAGCAATAGAAGCAGAACTACAAGGCAAAGACTGGTATTCACAGAACTGTCAGATAATTCTGATTTAATTCTTATTTTTATTTTTTATTTTTTTTTTAATGCAACTCATCTCGGCAATCCGGACAAAGAAGCTGTTCTTCAACTTTAAGCAATTCTGAAAACGCGCCACAATTATCGCATAATCCTTCAAACGGCCAATCACTTTCACCCTCATTCGTTTTTCTCTCAAGTTCTCTTATCTCATCAATTAAATGATTCGTTTCCGAATAAAGTTGAGGCTCAACAGAAAGAATATCTTTTAGAGTAATCATTCCTATTAGCCGGTTATTTGAAATAACTGGCAATCTCCGAAAGTTCAGCAATTTCATCTTCTCAAGAACTTGATATATCTCTGCTGAAGGTTTAACAACCGCGACCTTTCTCTGGGCAATCTCTTTGACTTTAATTTTTCTCAAGTCAGCTCCGGGTTTTTTAGCAAGTAATCTCATAATATCTCCAGAAGTTATTATTCCAACGAGTTTTTCCTCTGAAACTACTGGAAGAGAATTCACGTTTTCTTTCGCTATTTTTCCGGCGCAGTCATACAGCGTAGAGTCAGGGGAAACGCTCACGACTCTTCTCGTCATAATATCTCCTGCCGAAATTCTTCTCATAATGGTTCAATTACTATGGATGACATTTTTGAAATGTATGCATCTATAA
>CAYXWK010000070.1:0-3675 GCA_964468785.1 Candidatus Woesearchaeota archaeon | reverse complement strand
TACGCCGAAAAATACGGTGGCAAAATAATTCTCGTGATGGACGACACAATCGGTAGCGAACAAAAACCTCTTATGAAAGAATCCTACAAGTTAATAGAAGAAGCTTTCAAATGGCTGAAAATAGACTACAAAAAACCAATAGTGTACAAATCCGACCGATTAAAAATATACTATAAATACGGAGAAAAATTAATTTCCGACGGAAAAGCTTACGTTTGTCATTGTCCTGCGGAAAAGCTCCGTGAAAACCGCGCCAACGGAATTGAATGCTCCTGCCGGCAATTTCCGTCAAAAATTCAGCTGGAAAGATGGAAAGAAATGTTCAGGGAAAAAGAAGGACACGCCGTAGTAAGACTAAAAACTTCGCTCTCTCACCCAAATCCTGCATTTAGAGACAGAGTTCTTTTTAGAATTTCAGAAAGAGAACATCCGAAAGTGAAAAAAAAATTCAAAGTCTGGCCGACTCTCGAAATGTCCTGGGCTGTCGACGATTATCTTCTTGGAATAACTCATATAATACGCGGAAACGATTTACAAATTGAAACAGAAATGGAAAAGTTCATCTGGGATATTTTCAAATGGAAACATCCTGAAACAATTCATACCGGACTTGTTCAACTTGAAGGCGTCGGCGCAAAGCTCTCAAAATCAAAAGCACAGAAAGAAGTGAAATCCGGAGAATATATCGGATGGTCCGACCCGCGAACTTGGAGCATACAATCGCTTTCCCGAAGAGGAATTCTGCCGGAAGCACTCAGACAATTTATCAGAGAAATCGGACTGAACAAACAGGAAATAACTATTCCCATCGAAGTTCTCTACTCAATAAACAGAAAAATGATTGACTCAGAAGCTCTAAGATTTTCCTTTGTTGCAGACCCGATTGAAATAAAAATAGAAAAATTTCCAGATATAAAAGAAATTGAAATTCCGATTCATCCTGACAAAAAAGAAACAAGAAAAATAAAAATCGGAAAAATTTTTATTTCGCGCGAAGACTACGAAAAATTCAAAGGACAGGAAGTTCGTTTGTTGCATCTTTTCAACATCCATCTTGATAAAAACAAGCCAGAAGCCAAATTCACGTCGCTGGAAAACAAAAACATCCAAAAATTAAACTGGGTTTCCAATCATATAAAAACAAAAATTCTTATGCCTGACGGAAATTATGTTGATGGAATAGCTGAAGCAGGAACAAAAACATTAAAAAAGACCGATACCATTCAATTTGAGAGATTCGGATTCGTCCGTCTCGATAAAAAAGGAGAAATATATGAATTTTGGTTCACACATAAGTGAAAATGAAAGGAGGTGTAGAATGAGAAATAAGAAAGGTTTAAGCGACATTATTGCGACCGTCCTTATCGTTCTGCTTGCACTCGCCGCTGTTGCGATTGTCTGGGGATTTATCCGTCCAACATTTGACAGAGCAGGAGGAGCAATTGAAACAAGTCAGAAATGTCTTGACGCTGAAGTAAGAGTAACTTCATGTACTACCGATGGAGATGTTACAGTTCAATTAGTCAGAGGAGACGTTCAAAGAATAAGGGCAGTCGCGTATGACTCTGGAGGAAATACTGCAACCGGAGATACCAATACAACATTAGGTGTTCTCGGCACTGAGCAAGTTTCAACAGGATTAACTGGAACTGTAACTGCGAGAGCAGCCGCAATAGTTATGGACAACACCAATAGTCCATATCCTTGTGACGTAACTCCTGTCGCTGTTACTTGCGAATAAACAACCAATGAATTATTTTTAGTTTTTTAAATTAATTTTTTAATCATAATGATAGAAGTAGAGGCGAAAGCAAAAATAAAAAATCCCGACGAAATAAGAAAGAAAATATCCGAAATAGCGAAATTCGTAGAAAAAGTAGAAAAATTAGACGACTATTATTCTTTAGAATCTGGAAAAAACTACAACAAAAAAAGTTTGCGCGTAAGAAAAACAAACGGAGAATATCAGATAAACTTCAAACAAAAAATCTCTTACATAAAAGGAGTCCACGCAAAAAAAGAAACCGAGTTCAAAGTGTCCGACATAAAAAATTTTCTTGAGCTGATAAAAGATTTTGGCTTCAAAAAATGGCTCACAAAACACAAGCTCTCCGAAGTTTACGAAATCAAAAAAAACTTCCACATCGAAATAAACTATGTAAAAAAACTCGGCTGGTTCGTAGAAATAGAATATCTTTCAAACCTTAGCAACATAAAAAAAGCCCGCTCCGAGGTCCTCGCCATAGCAAAAAAACTGGGCATAAAAGAAAAACAGATAATCAAATCCGGATACACGAAAATGCTCTGGGAAAAAGAAAAATATTAAATCAATAAGAAAGTTTTTAAACCAACTATTTCTCATCCACAAATGGCGAAAGTAAGAATAAAACTAAACAGCATTGAAATAGAAACAATAAATGGAGTAATAGATTCTATAAGAGAAATAACTCAACGGGCAGGCGTAGTTATGCGCGGACCGATTCCACTCCCTACAAAACACCTCAAAATCAAAACAAGAAAATCTCCGTGCGGAGACGGAACCGCTTCCTTTGACAAATTTGAAATGCGCGTCCACAGAAGAATAATAGACATTCCCGCCGAAGACAGAATACTCCATCCAATAATGAAACTCCAGATTCCTCGTTCAGTTCAGATAAAAATAGAAATGAAAGAATAAATTTTAAAATTCAATAAGATTTAAATAATCAAAAATGTTCTATCATTCATGCGAAAAAGAGGAATAAGCGGAATTATCGTCACTGTTCTTATCGTATTACTCGCTCTCGCAGGAATTTCTCTCGTCTGGGGTCTGGCAATACGCCCTTCACTCGACAGAGCAACAGAAACAGGAATAATCCAGCAGGAATGTTTCGCAACTGAACTCAACGCAAAAAATTGCATAGTCACTGAAACCGGTTTAACTTATCAAGTAGTCGCGAATGTTGAATTGAAAAAAGGAGATCCCTCAAAAATAATAGTAACGGCATTAACTTCTAATGGAGGCTCTCTCCAATCAGTAGAAGCTGACCCGCCTTCATCAATTTTCGCCACTACATCAGTAACATTCAACGGAATCACAGATGAACAATTTCCACTTAAAATTCGCGCAAATCCATTCGTAACGACTTCTTATGGTGAAAGCATCTGCTCTGAACAATACTACGAAGTAATCTGCGACAACGCCCCAACCGTAATCAACACACCACAAGGACAAACACCAATCCCACCATCTGGAGGCGGAGGAAGTCCAAGCGGAGGCGGAGGAAACAGTCCCGGAGGAGGAAATCCTCCAAGTCAACCAGTCTGTGGAAACGGAATAGTTGAAACAGGAGAAGATTGTGAGCCTGGAGATGCATGGCCTCAAGCTGCTTGTGATGCGTTTACTGGAGGCACTCACCCTGAAGGATTACCTACCTGTAACAGCAGTTGCCAGATAGACTTATCTTCTTGCTCCGTTTCTGAACCAAGGTCGTTCTGTCAACCACCGCCACCACCAGGATTCGGAGCAGAAACCTGCCAAGCAACTATGATTACAGCATTTTACCCAAATGCCCTCCCTACAAGTCAATGTACAAGTGATTTTGAATGTGATGCTGGCATTCCTGAACCTACAACTGAATAGTTTTCCATTCTGGGTCTAACGTATGCTCATTTTGAATGTGATGCTGGCTGGCA
>CAYXWK010000069.1:0-3754 GCA_964468785.1 Candidatus Woesearchaeota archaeon | reverse complement strand
AATAGCCCAGTATTCTACTTTTCCGCTTTGCAAAAGAAATTCCGGCAACGTATCTTTTTGAGCCATACAAATTATTTTGTCTGCCCAATCAACCAGCTTTGGAGTAAGAGGTTTACTTTCTTTTTCACCCAAATCAATACCTTCCTCACTTTTCATCATTTCTAACATCAAATCAGATTCTCTGTTTTTTCTTTCTCTTAATCTCTTTCCTTCAGAATTTGCCGAAACAGCAGTTCCTGCGCTTTTAGTTTCGATTTCAGGCATCAGCTTATTAAACAAAGATTCCGCTATTTGACTTCTAAAAACATTAGCTTTGCAAACAAAAAGAATTTTCATTTCACTTTACATATTTTTTTAAATCATCTCCCTGCATCCTATACAGGCTTCCATCGCTGACTTTCACACATCCGACCTCGAATCTTCCAATGTCAAAGTTTTTCCCCAGGATAGTCTTAAAAATATTTAGACAAAATTTTATTCCTTCTTCCATACTCATTTCTTCTTTGTAATCGCTTCTAAGAATTTCTTTTATTTTTTCATCGTTTTCCCCAATAGCTGTCGCTTTATATTCAAAATAGTTTCCATAAACTTCAGAGGCGTAAACATGTGGTTTTCCTTTATTAACTCCTCCAATTATAAACGAAACACCGAATGGTCTTGCGCCTCCATACTGTGTGAATGCCTGTTTCTTGTCAGCAATCATTCTGATTATTGAGCTTGGTTCAATCGGAGAACCGAACGTAATTCTATTTTGTTGCGCAAGAACTTGCGCACTATCAACCAAAACTCTTGCATCTGCCAAAATTCCTGCAGATGTAGCCATAATATGACTGTCAATTTCAAAAATTTTATGCGTAGAATCTGGATGTAACAGTTTGTCACGAACTCTTTTGTCAGCAACGATAATAACTCCATCTTTACACGCAATGCCTATGCTGGAACTACCTATGCGAACTATTTTTTCAGCATATTCTACTTGCAACAGATGACCATCTGGCGAAAACATAGTCGCCGCTCTGTCATATCCCATTGCCTGATGTTGCATTTCTGTCGGTATATCCATATTTCCTCTAGAATTATAACTTATTTTGGATTACTGCCTATTTAAGTTTTTCTAAATCTTGCCATCCAAGTTCGCTGTTAGGATTTTTTGCCCAAAATAAAACATGTATACAATTTTTGCAAAATGTTTATTAACGCATTTATTTTCAGGAATATATGGCGAGTGTTGAAGCGCGAATTAAGATAAACGGGAAACATTTTGAAATCTCTGTTGATTTAGACGAGGCTCTAAAAGTGAAATCTGGAAAGGGAGATATAAAGTCTGCTCTTCAGTCAACTTCAGTTTACTACGATTTAAAAAAAGCGAATGCTGCATCTCAAGTCGACTTAAATGAAGCTTTCGGTACAACTGATATATATGAAATAGCAAGAAGAATAATAGAAAAAGGAGAAGTTCAGAAAACCCAGGAGTTCAGGGACGAAGAGAGGGAAAGGAAAGTAAAGCAGGTTATCACACTAATCTTGAGAAATGCATCAGACCAACACGGAAAACCCTACACCGAAGAACGCATTAAAACGGCAATAAAAGAAGCACATTATAATTTTGATAATCGCCCGGCAGAAAAACAAATGCATGAAGTGATAGAAAAACTGAAAAATATAATACCAATAAAGATGCAAATGCGCAGAGTTAAATTAAAAATTCCCGCTCAATATACCGGTCAGGTGTATGGGCTCGTTCAGGAAAACAAAGAAAGCGAGGAGTGGCTACCCAACGGAGATTTAGAAGTTACAATGAATATTCCTGCTGGACTTCTTATGGATTTCTATGACAAGATAAATCATTCAACTCACGGAGCAGTTCAAAGCGAAGAGCTTTCCGAAAAATAATTATCTCCAAAAACTTTTTAAATCCCTTAATCCCGTAAACTCTATTACAGCCAGAATAAATATTCAGTTGTATGATTATAATTACTATGAGTGAAAATATTACCGAGGCATATGAAGCCGAACAAGACTACGATTCTAGCTCAGACTCTCAAAAAAGAAAAGTTGTTGTTCCAGGAGAAATAATTGTCTCGGGAGAGGATTATCTTCCTGGAGAGGGGACGAGAAGAGAAGGAGACAATATTCTTGCAAGCAAGTTTGGACTCGCAGAAGAAGCGGGACGAGTCGTAAAACTTATTCCAATTTTTGGCGCATTTATTCCCCGTAGGGGAAACGTAATAATCGGTCGCGTTACAGATATAACTCGCTCCGGTTGGCTCATCGATATAGATGCAGCAAGTTCAGCTTTTCTCCCAATAGAGGAGTCTCCAAGATTCATAAACAGAAATGAAATGGATCAGTTTCTAAAAATCGGAGACGTGGTTGCCGCAAAAATATGGTCTATTCAAAATAAGGGAATTGACTTAGCGATAAAAGGAAAGGGTCTTGGAAAAATTGAAGACGGATTTATTTTTAGAATAATTCCTAGCAGAGTTCCCAGAGTAATCGGAAGAGAGGGATCTATGGTCAGTTTGATAAAGGAGAAAACTGGTTGCAATATAACCGTCGGTCAGAATGGATGGATTTGGATATCTGGACCTTCAACAGAAGCGGAAATAAAAGCAAGAAAAGCAATAGAATTAGTTTCGGATAAAGTTCACCTTGGTGGTTTGACTGACATGGTAGAAAAATGGTTTATGGAGAACGAACAATGATTGCAAAACAAATTACTCGTCCGGATGGAAGGAAATACAACGAACTCCGTCCAGTTACCGCAAAAGTAGGTGTCGTTCCAAATGCTGATGGCTCAGCATTGTTCGCATTCGGAGATACCATAGCAATCGCAGCAGTTTACGGACCTAGACAACTTCACCCGCAACATATGCAAAATCCCCAAACTGGAATAATTAGGTGTAATTATGATTTGCTAAGTTTTTCAGTTTACGAAAGAAAACGCCCCGGTCCTTCTCGTCGCTCAAAAGAAATCTCTAAAGTTACTGAATGGGCTCTATCGCCCGCAGTCTTTCTAGAAAGTTTTCCAAATACCGTAATAGACGTGGAAATATATATTTTACAGGCAGATGCCGGAACAAGAACTGCAGGAATAAATGCTGCTTCAATGGCTTTGGCTCACGCAGGAATACCTATGAAAGATTTGGTCTGTTCTGTAGCCGTCGGTAAAACTGACAAAAACTTAATAGTTGACCTGACAAAGGAAGAGGAAGACGCTCATGAGGGAGAGGGAGCAACAGATTTCGCAATAGCAAAGCTGGCAAACTGCGATGAATTTACTCTTATGCAAATGGATGGAAAAGTTCAGCCAGATTTAATACCTGAATTGATGCAGATGGCAACTCACGCGTGCAATGAAATATTTGAGATTCAAAAAAAGGCCCTTAAGGAAATAGTAGAGAGTTCAGGAGGAAAAAATGAGTAGTATGGAGATATCTAACCTTTCAAAGGAAAAAATTTCCAGAATGTTCTCAGAAGAAAAGAGATTTGATTCAAGAGGGCTTTTAGACTTCAGAGAGTTAAAAGTCGAGTTCGGTGTTTCAAACAAATCTGAAGGTTCTGCAAGAGTCAGACTTGGAAAAACAGAAGTTATCGCAGGAGTAAAGTTCGAAGCAGGAACTCCATATCCAGATTCACCAGACAAGGGAAACTTAATGGTTTCAGGCGATTTACTCCCAATGGCTTCTCCGCACTTTGAGTCAGGACCTCCCGGATTTGATTCCATAGAACTTCCAAGACTCGTTGATAGAGC
>CAYXWK010000068.1:0-3801 GCA_964468785.1 Candidatus Woesearchaeota archaeon | reverse complement strand
CGAAACTAAAGTTTGGTTAGCATTGCTTTCTAAAGGTATAGCTTCAGCGGGAGAAGTCGCAGCAATTTCAGGAGTTCCTCGTTCAAGAACTTATGATGTGCTCGAATCTTTAGAAAAAAGAGGTTTTGCAATTACAAAGATAGGAAAACCAGTAAAATATATCGCAGTTAAACCGGTAGAAGTTCTTGAAAAAATAAAATCTTCCACTCTGTTCGATGCACAGGAAAAAGTAAAAAGTCTGTCCAATCTAAAAGAAACTCCAGAGTACGATGAGCTTGAAAAACTTCACAATTCAGGCATCTCTCCAATAAAAACAAGCGAAATAACCGGGTCTCTTAAAGGACGTTCAAATTTAATTTCAAGATTGAGAGAATTAATTCAAAACGCCAAAAAAGAAATTTCCATAACGACTTCAGTATTTGACTTTGAAGACAAGAGCAGAGTTCTTCTGCCAGTAATAGAGGAAATTGTAAAGAAAAATGTAAAAGTAAAAATTTCTCTTTCTGGTCCGGAAGACAGAATAAAAAAACTTGGTGCAAGGCTTCCTGTTAAAGCTTCCTCGACAGATTCTGTTGCAAAACTATACGTGGCCGACAGAAAAGAAGTTTTGTTCATGATAACTCCTGACAATTCAGACGAAGAGATTGGAGTATGGTTAAACTCTCCTTTCTTTGCAGAGTCCGTCTCCGGAATGATTAACTCGGATATCAAAAGAGGAAAGTAAATTTTATTATTCTACAAAAACTTTAGCTGTAACTATCCCCATATCGTAAAAAATCTTTCGGTTTTTTTCGTAGAAACGCTTAAAGAAAGTTTCAAAGTCTTTTTCCAAATCTTCACTGCAATATAATCTTCCGCCCCTTTGAAAAACCTTTTTATTTGCTCTTCTAAAATTTTGCGAATTAAGTCTGTCTTCCGTATTTGGACCAACTCTAATAATCTCCTTTTTTGGCTTTACAGAAATAAAAATATCTGATTTTTTCCCACCGCCATAATTAAACTTTTTTTGAATGATCTCAAAATTTTTTTGTATCCTTTCAGTAATCCACTTGGAAAACTTTTTCATTTTTGTTCCAGCTATGTCTCCCTCTTGTCTATTTGTTTCAAGCTCAATGCGATAGTTATTTCCACCACTTCTAAAAAATTTCTTCGAGTCAAACTCTTCTTCCACAAAAAATTTCTCTGACGGTTTTCTAACGAACTCTCTAATTCTTTTTAAGAAAATTGAAAAGCTTTCGTCACTAAGGGCTGCAAGAACATTACGTTCTTTCCATGTAGGATCCACAAGAATAACTGGACTTTTTATTCTACTTTCGTTCATTTCAAAAAAAACATTTTTTGGATTTTTGTAATGTTTCTCAGGGTCTATCACTATTTTTTCCCCGCGATATTTTGAAAGTTCGCTTATCATTCTGTTGAAACTTTTATAGTGCACGATTAAGCACTCAAGAGCATATCCGGAAAAGCCACCGATATAGGACTCTGCGCCATATACTCCGGCAGATTTACAGAATTTTTTCGCAATAGATATTTCCTTTCTCAGTCGATAATTTAACTTTTTGTTTAAATATTTTGTATGAAAATAACTTAGGTCTGTGACATTCTCCGCCTTTCTGGCAGAAGAAATCTTTTTTACTGGAATTATCTCGTAAGTTATATCTTTTCGTTTTATTTTAAAGTAATCTCTGCTCCCGTGTATTTTTTCTACTCTTTCATCTCTAAAAGCATTCTGCAAAATCTTAAACAAAATTTCAGACAAGTTGTTTTTGTCTTCTCGAAATCTTACGAATATATCCACTTCAATTTCTTTAGAATCGACGAGAGTTCTCTTGCCAAAACTTCCTCCTAAAAAAATTTGCACATCTCTGTTTTTCTCAGAAATATTGTTCTTTAACTCTCTCAAAAAAATGTTAGTTTCCTTTCGCAGTTTTTTCTCTCTTTCTTCACTTGCCAAAAAGTTAAGGTTCTTCAAAAATTGTTTGGATTTCACTGTCCTTTTAGTGGTTTCTTCCTTTTAAGTTTGTCCTTGGTTCTTTTTCATGCCGGACAAATCGATTATATATTTTCCATCCTCAAGTTTGTAAACTCTCGGTTTATCAACAGAAAAGAGGTTAGATAAGTCGACTAAATATTTTCCTGACTTGAGAACTTTTATACTCTCAAAATCCAAAAAAACTGGTTTTTCTTCATCTTCAAATCCGGCTATCTCCCTTACATCTCGCTCTATCTGTTCCTTTTCTTCAAGTTCTAATTCAAATTCTTCTTCTTTTTGTTCACTAATTTTTCTCAGTTGCTCTTCTTTAAGATAAAAGAAAAATTTACTTCTACAAGCCCCATTGTCGCACCCTTCCATTATCTGTTTCGCAACATCTTCATAAATCTTTGAACAGTGAACACATTTGTAGGGCATAACTTGGAAAGTTTTGAATAATTAATAAACATTTAGTTGATAACTATCCAAGTAACAACTCAATCTTTTTAGGGTCTCTCTTTATCTCTTTTATAACCGTTGCGGGACCGATGACCGTAAGTGCACTGTTATCTCCAACCAGCTTCTTTGCAAGCCCGTGTTTCATCTTAGTAAAAATTCCCCTTCCTTTTAAATCAGGTTCAACAACAGCCAATTCAATTCCGGTAAATCCTTTAACATGATCTACCATAGCCATAGTATCTTCTATAAGTCTTGCTTCTTCTTCAGGACGTAACCTTCCATGAAGTATAACTATTTTATTTCCTAAAACTAATGTCAAAATTTTTTTAACCCTTTCAACAATAGTCATATCTTTTATTTCAGAGAAAGGCATAACATGTAGGCTCAACCCCTTCAATTTTTGTTTTAATAGTTTTCCTCTCTTCATTATATCTTCTTAGTCAATTTGTAAAGAGACTCATAAAAATCATCCATATTCTTTCCTTCTCTGGCAGAAATTCCTATCACCTCATATTCCGGAAATGCTGCTTGCACCTTTTTCAAATCCGCCTTCTTCAGATCAATTTTATTTGCAGCTATCAGCACTGGAATCTTTCTCGCCACAAGGTTGCCCATGATAGTTATGTTGACTTGAGAATATGGATTTTCAGAGGAATCCAGAACTACTATTACCGCATGAACATCATCTAACCATTTTATTGCCTCAATTATTCCTTGAGTGGCTTCTCTTGCTCTTTTCTTTGCCACATTTTTCTTCAGCCCATATTTAAGAAAATCTTCATAATCTATTTTTGTGGCGATTCCTGGCGTATCTACCATCTTCAAAGTAAGAGTTTTGCCTTTATACTCTATCTTTACTTCTTCTTTCACCTGCACCTTTCTCGTTTCGTGAGGAACAGCACTTACACTACCTATCTCTTCTCCCGTCCAATCTTTGCAAATCCTATTAGCGAGACTAGTTTTTCCCGCGTTTGGTGGCCCGTAAAATCCTATCTTAAAAGTTTTTCTTTTAAAAAAAAGTCCTTTCAAAACCTTGACTGAAAAATTCTTTATTGCTTTAAACATGTTAGTCAATACACATCGCGTTTTTTAATAAACCTTGCGTCTACCGGAGCTCCTCCCTGCCTCCTCAGTATCTCTCTCTCCATCTTTTTGTTTTCCACAAATTTGAAAACCGGTATTTCCCACATTCCAGTTCTCTTTCCGTCGATTTTATTAAATGCATATTTTATTTGCTCACCTTTCCAATCCTTGCTTTTCAGACTTGCTCTTATTTCTCCGTCGCTCTTTCTCTCTTTTCTGGAGTTATAAATAAAATTAATCAGATTATATAAATCATCCGGGCTCTTAAAGAGTCTCCTTTCATAATT
>CAYXWK010000067.1:0-3851 GCA_964468785.1 Candidatus Woesearchaeota archaeon | reverse complement strand
TTGCTTTCTGAAATTGTTTCGGATATGAAATCTAATATGACTTTTCTTGCGCCATTGCTCGCCGGAATTGTCGTCGGTTTGAGTGGGATGATAACTTTTATTTTGAACAAACTTCAGCAGTTTCAGCTTGAAGCAGGTGGAGATGAACTTGCGAGTCTTGGAGGATTTTCAGGAATAACTTCTCTTTTCGATTTGACTACTATGGTTCCGCCATACTTTATTCAGATTTCTGTCGGGCTTTATATTTTGCAGGTGATATTTATTTTGACTGGTGCGCTTGTGACGGTTGACGCTGGAAAGGATGCTTTGAGAGAGAAGTACGAACTATCAAAGAATTTGAAGACGGGAGTCGTTCTTTATCTTATTACTGCCTTCGTTTCTACTTTGGCTTTGACGATTTTGGCAGGAGTTGCTTTGTCTGGACTTGGTGGTTAATTTTAAAATCAGAATTTTTCTGCGTTTTTATAGAGCCATTCTTTCCAGCTTTCAAAAACTATTTCTGAATCTGGGACTCCTTTTTGTTGTGCAACTTCGTAACTGAATCTGTGAAATGCTCCGTTACATATGGAATTGAATCCTGCTTCTAACAATATTGGTTTGTTGAATCTCTTTGCTACAGAAACTATTTCTTGTTTCATTTTTCCGCGAAGAATTATGTTGTCATAGACCGCGTCCCAGTTTCCAGCCCATCCTCTTACGTTTCCGGCTATGCTTTTTATTATTTCTGAGTCTCCATTTATTAATTCTGGAGTTGGTTCTAGCTCATCTTTTTCGACGTTGTATCTCATTAAATCTACGAATCCGTTTTCTGCGAGCGGGTCATTTGTCCAATGTTTTCTCACTTCAGTTATTTGGATAACTCTTTTTAGAGAGCGTAGACCGTCGGAAGATTTTACAGGATTTGTGACTATGATTATATCTGTCGCCTTGAAACTCGTTGGCGGAACTTTTAGGTCGTTTACGACTCTGTCAAATACTCCGTAAGGTGAATCTCCGTGAATTGTTCCAGCGACGACATTTGCCAGAGCGCCAACTCTCATAGCTTCATATAACGCGCGAGCTTCCTCGGAACGAACTTCTCCGACTATTAAGGCCGAATCTCCGAGTCTGAGAGATGTTCTTATTCCTTCGGACGCTTCAACTTCATTTGTTCCACTAACAAGTGCAGAACGGACTTTCATCCCTAAAATGTCATATCCTATTTTTCTAAGAGCTTCTATTGGAAGTTCCTGCGTGTCTTCTACTACAATTGTTCTGTATTTCTGCATTATTTCAAGCATTAGTGAACCGAGAAGAGAAGTTTTTCCGGAAGAACGAGTTCCAGCTACGAGAATTGTTCTTGAGCCGTCGATTAGGAAGGAGAGAAGACCTGCGGCGAAAGAATTAATCATTTTGTTTTCTATGTAAAGTGGGAGAGTCCAAGGTTTGTCTCGATGTCTTCTAAATGCGTAAGCCAAACCTTGAGGAGAAAGTGGTTCTGTAATTGCGGCGACTCTTGCTCGTCCGTAATCGAATGACAAATCTGTGTCAAGTACCGGATTCGCTTCGTCGAGCGGGCGTCCAGAACGTAGTCTTAATTTTGCAGCCCAGGAATTTCCGTCTTCAAAACTCGGAATTATATTTGTCGCGCATTCGTCATATTTTTCGTGTCTGACGAAAATAGTGTTTTGAGTTATTGGCGCGTTCAAGACTATATCCTGAAGTTTTTTATCGAGAAGCAGAATTTCAATTATTCCGAATCCTATGGTGTGGCGAACAAGAATTTTTGCCAAAGTACTTAATTCTCTATGATTCAGAGAAATATTTTTGCTTTTTGCAAGTTCTGAAACCATGTCTATAGAGATGTTCAGAAAAACCTGTCTTGTTTTTTCCGGGTCGGTTAGTTCTTCAGCCTTTGGGCGGTGCTCTTCTAGAACGTTTCTGGCGAGGTTGAGCAACATATAATGCTCTTCAGTAAGAGAATATTCTGGTGGCATTATGTGGTAGAAATGTTTGGAGTCATTTTCTTTTTTCAGAATTGTAACTACTGCTTTTTCCGTGTCGCTTTCTAATTCATATTGGTCTATAAGTTCCGCTTTTTCCGGCAACTGTGCTGCGAGCCGAGTGAATGTGAAATTTGGGAGGACTTCGGGGCGAAAAATGGATTTGTAAATTTGTCTGCTTCCAAATCCCGCTTCCGAAATGTTTTCCTTTATTTTTTCTATCAGTTTTGTTTTTTCGAGCATAGAATAAATTCTTTCGAGAGTTCTGTAGTAATTCATTAAGCTTGACAGATTATCGCCCGGAGAGTTTTGCATTTGTTCGTTGAGTTCATTCAATCTTTTTCTTAACTCAAGGTAGCACGAAACTGGACTTTGTCTTAGTAATGATATCAAGTATTGTAAGTCCTGAAATATTTCTGGAGCGTTTCCAAAAAGAGAGAGTCTCTTTGGAGAGAATATTTCTTCCTGCCTGACAATGAAATTATATACTCTTGCTATTTCTGCCAGAAGGAGAATTTGTTCGGGAGGATAGGAGTAATTTCTTTGCTGTACGAATACTATTCTCGAGGCGTTTGGATTTTCTGAGAGAATGTCTATTGTTCGCGACATTACTGAAGCGTCTTCAGCTATAGAAGGAACAAACGATGCACCAATTGTATTAATGTAAATGATATCTTCTCCATATCTTCTTTCCACTTCTGTTGCGTAAATCGGGTCTCCTCTTTTGAATAACATTTTATTCTAACTTTCAGAGAAGTTATATATTTATTGGGTTTTTGAGATTCAAAACCATTTTAAACTTTGAATTGTTAAGTTGTCTATGGTGGCAGAATACGGGTCTGATGATTCGGGGGAAAGATTTTTTTCTGACTTGAATACGAGACTTAGAGATTTAGAAGAGAAGCAGAGACTTTTGAGGGACAAAATTGTTCTTGTTACTAAAAGTCTTATTAATGAGCGAGGAAAGAGTTTTGATGAAATTCAAGATTTGAAGAAAGAAGTTAGTATCCTTAAAGTAGACAACGAAAGAGTTAAAGAAATTCTTTCGAGAGTTGCAGAGATGGTCGATAAATCTGCCAGAAAAGAAGATGTGATGATTTTGCAGAGACAATTCGATATATTCAGAGAAGATTAGTTGTTAATTGGAAAGTGTTTTAAACTTAATTGGTTTCTGATATTTTGAGAAGATGGGTGCGATTGACGATATAAAAAAGATGCAGGGCGAAGGGAAGTCCGATTTCGAGATTCGTGAAACTTTGCGTTCGCGTGGACTTTCGACAAGAGAAATTGAGGATGCTTTTTCCCAGGGGAAAATAAAAGAAGCAGTGCAATCAGAAAAAGAAGTTGCAGTTCCTGATGCTCCAAATTCTACTAATTATTTTCAGGAGGAAAATGAATCATCACAATATGGAGATGCTCCACAACAAGGATTTGAGGGAATGCAACCTTCACTGATGGATTCTCCTTCTGAAGGTCCTCTTGAGCAAGTTGGTGGTAGCTCATTCGGACAGGATAATTATAATCAGGGAGGAGTTTATTATGATGAAAGTTATTCGCAGTATCAACCTTACCAAAGTGCAGTTAGTTCGGATGTGATTTCTGAAATTTCTGAACAGATTGTTGATGAAAGGATTTCTTTTTTGAAAGAAAAAATAGAGAAGGCTCTTGATTTTAGAACTGCTGCGGAGGCGAGAATAAACTCCGTGGATGAGCGTTTAAAGAGAATGGAAAAGATAATCGACAGATTGCAGGTTTCTGTTTTGCAAAAAGTCGGAGATTATATTAATGACGTCAGAGATATAAAGAAAGAAATTCAGGAAACTCAAAAGTCAGTTAAGGCAGTGCATAGGAGTCGCAAGCAACATAAAG
>CAYXWK010000066.1:0-3935 GCA_964468785.1 Candidatus Woesearchaeota archaeon | reverse complement strand
AAGGTTAGCAGTGTCTGCAAAAAATTTCATAATCTTAACTCTTCCGTTTTATTTCTAACATACTCATCAATCATTTCTTTGAGTCTGAAAATTATCATATGCTGTAAAATCCCATGAAATCCTTCAGTATGTGGTGTCGAGTCTTTTGGGACGACTATGCATGCGTCCGCCATTTCTTTCATCTTCCCTCCATCAAAGCCAGCAAGCCCGACAATTTTCGCTTTTCTTTCCATAGCTAATTTCATAGCGTTTATTAAATTGCCAGACCACCCTGAGCCACCGTGTACAGAAACTAAAAGAACAGTGTCTCCCTCCTCTAGAAATGTGTTCAAAAGCCCAGCATAAGAGTTTTCCCATCCAGAATCATTAATCCACGCTGTTAAAGCTGTAGCATTATCGTTTAGACAGATGGCCTTAAAACCTCTGACTGTTCTTATTTCTTTCATCGAACTATCGTTCGCAACTGTTTTCATAAGATCTCCGGCAAAATGAGATGCCGTAGCAGCCGAACCTCCATTACCCATAGCAATTACTTTTTTACCGTTTTTCCAAGTATTAAATAAAATATTTATAAAACTTTTAATTTCCTCTTTATCTATTTTACGAGAGATCTCAGACGTTTCCTCTAAATACATTTGAATATAATTTTCAGTGTTCACAGTTTCTCGTTGTAGATAACTCTACATCCCTCCTGATCAAATTTAAACTTCAACTCTTTTAATCCTTCCCTCGCCATAGAGATTCTCAATGAATCCTTTTTATTATCGCAATAAAATAAGAGAAATCCACCACCACCTGCGCCTACTAATTTTCCGCCTATGGCTCCGCTTTTGAGCCCCATTTCATAAATATAATCTATTTGGGAGCTAGTCATTGATTTAGAGAACTTTCTTTTAGTTTCCCAATGTACATTCATCCACCTTCCGAATTTTTGCAAATCTCCTTCTTCAAGGGTTTTGCGAATGTCTTCTCCAAGGTCTTTCAAAATTTTCATTTGATTCATTTTGTTCACATCCGATTCTAAGCTTTTTTTCTGTTCTACAATAATTGATGAAGCTGAGTGTCTAACTTCTGTGCTAAACAGGAGTAAGTTTTCTTCAAGCTGTTGGACACTTTCATGACGCACATCAATTGGGCTAACTAGCACCTTTCCATTTTTTCCTATTTCCAAATTAATTAGACCTCCAAAGGAAGCCATATATTGATCATGTTTGCCTATAGGTTCTTTCAAAATTTTCATTTCAATCTCAGCAGCATCTTCTGCAAGTTTGAAAGCTGAAACTTCTTGTCCCTTATAGGTATATAATCCCTTGAGGAGTGCGACTAAGAACGTGCTTGAGGAACCTAACCCAGTTCCTTCCGGAACATCTGCTATTGAAGTGATTTCTAACGGCTCTTTAATGTTTAAGTAATTTAACGTGGCCTTGATTCTAGTATGCCTTATTTCATCCACGCTATTCGTAATTTCAGTTTGTGAGTAGCGTATAAGAAAATTGTTGTAAAAATGTCTTTTTTGTATCATCACATAAATGTATTTATCTATAGCCACAGAGGTAACATTACCTCCATATTTTGTCGAAAAAAAGGGTAAGTCCGTTCCACCACCTCCGAGAGATATTCTCAATGGCGCCCGCACTACAATCATTAATTCAATATAACTATTAATTTTATAAACTTTTCGCAAAAACATTTATAAATTTAAACAAGGAAACATTTTTAACATAGTTTTCTTCTCAATTACATGGGATTGAGAATAGCGATCTTAGGAGCTTCGGGGATCGGCAAATATCATGTTCGAGAGTTTCTGAATGCGGGTTGTGAAATTACCTCTATTTTAGGGTTCTCTGAAGATAGCTCTAGACAAACTGCCGCAGAACTAAAAAAACTTTACTCAGTAATCACTAAACCTTATTGTGAACTAAACAAATTATTGATGGGTGAAAAGATTCAGGCGGTGAGTATTTGCACTCCTTTAAAGACGCACTACGATTTTACAAAAAAATGTTTAGAAGCAAACCTGCACGTTTTGTGCGAGAAGCCTTTGATAGGTGATCTACCTGTTGTCTTAAGAACAAAAAATCTCCTAGAGATTGCTACGCAAAGAAATCTAGTTCTCTCTGTAAATACTCAATGGACTTCACTACTTCCGTTTCTTCCGACAATTTCTCCAATAAAATCATTTGAGATGAACATGCAACCAGGAGTTAAGGGAAGAGGGATGTTATTAGATCACCTTTCTCATCCGCTCAGCATTCTAATTAGTTTATGTGGCTATAATGGAAACATCCGTAGAATAGAGTTTCCAAGGATTTCTGAAGAAAAAACAACAGTCACTTTTCTTTATGGATGCAAAGATGAAGGCATATTTGTAAAATGCAATTTCAGTTTTAAAGAGCAGAGACCACGAGAAATATCTTTCAAGATAAATAATGTCCATTTTAAAAGATTAATCGGGGAAAATTACTCTCAAAAGTTTCTTTTCAATGATCAAGAATTAGTTATTACAGATCCGTTCAAATTATCAATAAGAAAATTTATCGACTTGTTAAACTCGAAAGCAAATAGTAATCCAGAAGGCGATAACATTTTGAGTAATGCTATTTTACAGGAAAAAATAATCTCTGAATATGACAAAAGAATTTTGAATTCATGATAAACTTATATAATGAAAAGAAGTGTCTTATCTATGAAAAAAATCGCGATAATCGGAGGAGGTGTGTTCGGGTGTTCAGTAGCAATAACTCTTGCAAGAAGAGGATTCTTTGTTTCATTATTTGAAAGATCTAATGAAATTATGTCTGGAGCGTCAACTAACAATCATCTCAGACACCATTACGGATATCATTATCCTAGGAGCAAAGAAACTGCGTTGGATTCGATAGACAGTAAAAAAGATTTTGAAGAAGAATACTTAGATTGCATCATTTCTGGTTTCCCTGCTTACTACGCAGTAGCCAAAGAAAACAGTAAGTCCACACCAGAGGAGTTCTTGAAGTTCTGTCATGATCTGGGGCTCAAGTATGAAATAGTAAATCCAGATCCAGCGATATTTGATGTGGCAAAGATATCTCTTTGTTTAAAAACTTCCG
Organism: Candidatus Woesearchaeota archaeon; assembly: GCA_964468785.1. GTDB lineage: Archaea > Nanobdellota > Nanobdellia > Pacearchaeales > GW2011-AR1 > UBA73. The sequence continues at coordinate 846 of CAYXWK010000066.1, read as the reverse complement.
AACCAGCATATGATCCGAAAACACTTAAAGAAATAATGGAAAGTAAGCTTAGAGAGAATTCAGTCAAACTCCATGTTAATCACGAAATCACTTCTGGTAAAATAAATATAGATGGATCCAAAGAGCTCTCAATAAAAAACGAAGGGATTATATTTAATGAGAAATTTGACTTTGTTATTTCTGCAATTTACTCAAATTTTAACAAGATTAACGAATGGTTTGGTTTTAAGAAGTCTACTTTTAGATATGATCTCATGGAACTCATAGATGTGAGGCTACCTTTAAAAAAAAGAATCGCGGCAATGGTCGTGGATGGAGACTTTAGTACATTTGTCCCTCTAAAAGAAGAGGGAGTCGTCAGATTGGGGCATGTAAAAGAAGTTTTATTGAAAACTGCCGTTTCAGACAGTTTAGATGCCCAAGAGCTAATAGAACAAAACACTACATCAAACAAAGACCGAATATTATCTGAGTCAATCAAATATTATCCTATTCTTAAAAATTCTAAATTTCTAAAATCTATATTCATAGTTAGAATTATAAAAGCAAATGCAGAAGGAACTGACGAACGACCAAGCGAGATAACCTCACACGGATCAGGAATATATTCTATCTTTGGAGGAAAAGTTATTACTGCAATGACTACTGCCAAAAAATTGTCAAATATCTTATCTAAAAAATAGATGCTAATCTAAACCTTCGAGTTCTCTAATCTTTTCAGATATTGCAACTAAGTCGGGCAAAGTATAATCTGGAAAGATTCCGTTTTTATGCTGTATATATAGGATATCTTCTCTAACAACTCCTAATAAGAAAGTTTTCTTCACTTTAGAGTTCTGTCCAGTT
>CAYXWK010000065.1:0-4012 GCA_964468785.1 Candidatus Woesearchaeota archaeon | reverse complement strand
ACACTTACAAGCCCTAAATTCAATTTAAATTCACTATCATAAAGGCAATTCATCCCGTCAACTAAAATCGTCCTCTTTTTTTTCTCATACTGCATAAAAACATCATTCCAAATCTCGACCCATCTCTTGTCATTCACATTAAATTTTTCAGGCGTTTTCTCCTTTCCGGTCCAGTAAAACATCTCACTATCCGGTCCACACGGACCAGTTTCTCCGGCAGGCCCCCACCAATTATTTTCCTTCGGCAAAAACGCAATTCTCTTTTCCGGAATTCCTAAGTCACGCCAAATCTTTGCACTCTCTTCATCCTTTGGAGCATTTCTATCTCCACCAAAGCAAGATACAGCTAGTTTTTCAATCGGAATTCCCAACCATTCTTTCGAAGTCAAAAACTCAAACGAAAACTTTATCGCATCTTCCTTAAAATAATCTCCAAAGCTCCAATTCCCCAACATCTCAAAAAAAGTGTGATGAACTTCATCTCCAACTTCTTCAATGTCTCCTGTTCTAATACACTTCTGCACACTAACAACTCTCTTCCCCAGTTGATGTGGCTGTCCGAGTAAAAAAGGCACAAGCGGATGCATTCCAGCAGTCGTGAATAAAACAGTCGAATCATTTTCCGGAATTAATGATGCCGAAGGAATCTCAGAATGTCTCCTCTGCTTAAAAAATTCAATAAACTTTCTAACTAATTCTGCACGAGTCTTAATCATTCATAGACGAAATGAAAGCCATATATAAAAATTACTGAACAACTCCCCTACCCAGTTCTTCAATTTTTCTCCTAACACTTTCAATCTCTGCTTGCAATTCTAAATCTTCCTTACTCTTCTTAACTCCGCCCTTTTTCTTTCCAGAATCTTCCATTTTAAAAGAAGACTTGGGAAAAGTTTTTTCAAAAACATCAATCAAATAATGCAACTCAGAAATTTTCGTTTTCAAAGCAACCTTAAGCAAAAGCTCTTCTTTCCTCAAGAGACTAAAAATCTGAAAACTTCTCAAAACATTCAAAATTTCAAGCTGGGAACCAAGAAGATTTTTCTCTCCATAAAGCTTCTCCGAACCATTCAGATGAACATAATCGTATTGGTTTTTCATTCTACTTTCTCAAAAATATTTTCAGTAATTTCCTGTATTCTGGACTTCACATTAACTAAATCTCTTTCCCACAAAGAGAGTTCCTGATCTTCTCTAAGTTTTGTTTCCCGTATTTTTCTAATCATATTGTCAATCTCATCAAGTTTTTCACGAATTTCCTCAAGAGATTTTTTCGCAGAATGGAACTTATCAAGACGGACAAAAATATCTGCAGTCTTATTGACGCTAGCCCTCTGCTGAATCTGTTCAACTGGCGGATGTGGAATGTTCCTCCCAAAATCCGGAATTTCCTTCTGTTCTCTCTCAAACCCATAATTTGAAGGATTCCATTCTTCCATTTCAACAACTCTTATATTCTTAGGAGGAATCGACATCCCAACCATTCCGGGCTCCCCAACCGCGCTCTTTATCGCCGCTTGAGAAAATTTATTGTGGCTCGGAGAATCCGGAAAAGCCGGAAGAATATGTCTTTCATCCAGATAATCATCATCCGATTCTAAATTCTGCGAAAATGGCGGAATCTTTGCTTCAGGCAAATCAGGCAACTTTACCTCTTCTTTCTTCTTTCCAAAAAAACTCATTGACACCTCTGCACATCAATAACATCAAGCATTAAAAAACCTTTCTGATGTTTAACCTTTTGGTTACATTTAATGTCCACAAACAGAAACACGAAAAATTTCTGACCTCTGACAAAACAGAAACATTTTTAATCAAAATTTCCGATTAAAACACATGCAGGAAAAAATTCTCAAAAAAATAATTCCAAAATACGCCGGTGCAGGCTCTGAAAAAATTGTCGATCTTCTTCACAACAAGCTAAACGTCAATGAATTTCTCATCGCGAAAAAATTAGGTCTTACAATAAATCAGACAAGAAATATGCTCTACAAATTATCTGATGAAGGTCTCGTTGAATTCATACGAAAAAAAGACAAAAAAAAAGGCGGATGGTATACATACTTTTGGACTCTAAAAACAAAAAGAATTCTTGAAAAATATCGCGAAGAATTAGATAACGAAATAAATAACTTAATCGGCGAATTGAAAAAAAGACAAAGCGAAAGATATTACTACAGCCCTACGATAGAACAGGAGTATACCGAAGAAGAAGCTATGCTTAACGACTATACCTGCCCAGAAACAGGAGAAGTCTTGGAGTTAAGGGAACCTATGAATCTCCTTGAAAAACTAAGAACAGATGTAGAAAAACTTCAGAACGCTTTAGCGCAAGTCAACAATGAAATAGGGGACATAGAAAAGAAAGAACATAAAGCAATAGAGAAGAAAATAAAGGCGGAAGAAAATAAAAAAATGGAAGAAAGAAAGAAAAAAAGAGAAGAAAGAAAGAAGGAAGCAAAAAAACTCGAAAAGAAATCAACTAAGAAAAAAACCGCTCCCAAAAAGAAGGTGAAAAAGAAAAATGAGAAAAAGAAGAAGTAGAGTAGCAGAACAAAGATTTTCTCTCGTAACTTGGCTGATAATTTTCACGGTAGTAGTTTCGACAATTTCATTCTTTATCCTTAATTCTCAATACGCGGAATATATAGCATTAAAACCTTCAAATATTTTGCAGGGAAAATATCTCTGGACTCTTCTAACTCACATATTCATTCACGGAGGAATAGCTCATCTCGCAATAAACATGTTCGTCCTTTATTCGTTAGGCAGACTCTGTGAAAGAATAATCGGTAAAAAAAGATTCATCTGGTTCTACGTACTGTCTGGAATTTTCGCAGGGTTGCTCTCAGTAATTCTTGCAGGATTTTTTGGAAACACTTCTGGAGGAGCAAGAATATTTGGTTCCCCTGACATTTTAATGGTTGGCGCATCGGGAGCAATCTTCGCAATTGCCGGACTTTATGTGATGCTTCTTCCACGACTAAAATTCATGATAATATTTCTTCCGTTTTTCACACTCCCGGCCTACATAATGGTTCCAGGAATGCTTTTTGTAATGTGGATTCTTTCAGTAATTGGAAACTGGCCAATAGGGAACGTCGCACACTTCGGAGGATTCCTCGCCGGAATTTTCTACGGAGCATACTTGAGAGAAAAATACAAGAGAAAGGTTGAGCGCCTGCAAAGAATGTTCAGATGAAAAAGAAAAATCAAAGGATGTCATTAAAAGTCCAATTCAAAGAAGCAGTAAAATATGTAAAGGAATGCAAAAACGCTATTTACTCTTCTATAATAATTTTTTTCGTCTCTGCACTTTTAGGATTTATGTTCGAGGAGAAATTTAGATTTTTCAATGAGATAATACAAAAAATGGTTGCAGATTCAGGAAATCTGAATACTATTGAAATGATTTTTTTCATCATGCAGAATAATTTTCAGGCAGCTCTTCTAATTATCCTTGGAGGATTACTTTTTGGAATATATCCAATAATTAGTGCAATTCTGAATGGAGCAATTATCGGATACGTTGCGACAATAGTCTCGCAGATTGCAGGATTTTCTGAACTCCTTCTACTCGTACCACATGGAATTTTTGAACTCCCAGCAATATTTATTTCATTCGGTCTTGGAATCAGATTAGGATTTTCCATGTTTCTTCCTGCAAAAAAAAGAATCCCTGAACTAAAGCGCAGATTCTACAACTCTGCAAATGCTTATCTGATGATTGTCGCACCTCTGCTCATAATAGCCGCAATAATCGAGGGAATCCTAATATTTCTAATCGCATAAACTATCTTGAAACTCGTCAATAACTTTAAATCTCATAAATTCCTTACAAAAAAATGTCAATAGACCACCTCTCAGAAAAGAACATAGAAGAAATAGACACGGAAATAGAATCTGAAAATACAAAAAAAATAGAAGCGGCTCTTTTTATAGCTGGAAGGTTTCTGACTCTTCAAGAACTAATGGCTCTAACAGGGGTGAATCCAATTTTTCTAAAAAAAAT
>CAYXWK010000064.1:0-4047 GCA_964468785.1 Candidatus Woesearchaeota archaeon | reverse complement strand
CAGACTTGGTGGTGATAAAGAATTTTCAGAAATAAATTATTCTTATGAAACTTCTGATATTAATGCAGGTCCTCTTTGCTCGAGCTATAAGACTTTACCGACCATGCACGAGAAAGTCGAGGATATGATGACGCTTTGTGGAAAAATTAGGGCAGTCGATACTTCAGATGTCGCGAGATTGATAATCGAAAGACATTTCATCAGAGACACACGAGGTAATTTGAGAAAATTTTCTCAACAAGGTTTTAGATGCGTTGGTTGTAATGAAAAATTTAGAAGACCTCCATTGGTAGGAAGATGCACAAAATGTGGGGGAAGAATTATTTTTACTATTTCTGAAGGTAGTATTTTGAAGTATATGCAACCTGCTTTAGTTCTTGCCAGAAAGTATGACGTGAGTGCTTACCTTCTTGAATCTTTGGAATTGACAGAAATGTATATTCAAAGTATTTTCGGAAGAGAGAAAGAAAAGCAGGAGGCTTTGGAAAAGTGGTTCTGATTTATTTTTTGCTGTCTAAAAACTTTACGATTTTTTGTTAAAATTTCTTGGCAGAGAAACCTTTTTAATCATTGAATTTTAGAGATATTTAAGCCTCTATAGCTCAGGGGTAGAGCAGTAGTTTTGTAAGTTCTAAGAACACGAAAGAACTAAAGGTCGGGGGTTCGAATCCCTCTAGAGGCTTTAACTTTCTTAACAAAGGTTTAAATAAGGACTCTTGGTATTTATTTAGACGCGAGGCGCTTTCTATGGAAAAGTTTAATCAGCTAAGAATAAGTAAAGACATACTAAGGGCAATTGAAGCCGCAGGATTTGTTGAACCTAGTGAAATACAGGAGAAGACGATTCCTTTAGTAATACAGGGAAAAGATGTAATCGGTAGCTCGGCAACAGGGTCTGGAAAAACTCTCGCTTTTGGGGCAGGTATTTTTGACAGAATAAAGCGTGGAGGCGGTGTTCAGGCGTTGGTTCTTACTCCGACGAGAGAACTGGCTGAACAGGTTGCGAAGAGTCTCAGAGCTTTTTCCAAGTATTGTGGGCTTGCTGTAAGGGAAGTCTACGGAGGAGTTTCATTTGAGCCACAAGTTAGAGCGATAAGAGAATCTGAAATAATCGTTGGAACTCCTGGCAGAATTCTTGACCATCTCAATAGAAGAACTCTTAGTCTTTCTAAAGTTAATTTTCTAATTCTTGATGAGGCGGACAGGATGCTCGAAATGGGATTTATAGAAGATGTTGAGAAAATAATCAAGGAGTGTCCAGAAAAAAGACAAACTCTTCTGTTCTCGGCAACTTTTTCTCACGATTTACAAAGAATTGCAAAAAAGTATATGACTTCTCCGGTTTTTGTAGAGGCTGAATCTTATGTTGATGCTTCAAAACTTAGACAAGTTTATTATGATGTTCCAAACGAATCAAAATTTTCTCTTCTTGCTCATTTTCTGAAAAATGAAAAGAAAGGACTTGTGATGGTGTTTTGCAATACGAGAAGAAATACTGATCTGGTCGCCAGAAATTTAAACAGGCATAAAATACACGCGCTCGCGATTCACGGAGGTTTAACGCAAAATAAAAGAAATGAAATAATGAACACTTTCCATTCTAATGAGGCTTTGATTTTAGTTTGTACCGACGTAGCCGCAAGAGGATTAGACATAAAGAATGTTTCACATGTTTACAATTATGATAGTCCAAAAACGAGTACAGAATATATTCACAGAATTGGAAGAACGGCGCGTGCGGGGAAGGAAGGAATCGCCGTAACTCTTATTTCAAATAGAGATTACGAAAATTTTTCAAAAGTGAAGGGAGATAGTTCCCTTAATATTGAAAGAGCAGATTCTCCTCAATTTGAAATTTTGTCTGTAAGTTTCAAAGAAGATTTTAGAGAGAAAGTTGGTCGGGGGAATTTTAGAGGGAGAGCGAGAGAAGGAAGGAGCAGTAACTTTAGGGAAAGAATCGGAAGTAGTTCTGGTGGTAGACAAAGAGGAAGATTTAGCGGAAGCCTTGGTGGAAGTCGGGAAGGTTTTGGCAGAGATTCTCGTTCGAGAGGAAGATTTGGCGGAAGGTCGGGAGAAAGACCCAGAAGCGGTTTTAATCGTCGTCCGAGAAGAAATTAGAAAAATATTTATACTATTTTTTCCAATCATTTATATGAGAAGTTCCTCATTACTTGTTAAAATTCTTGCTGGCGGAGTTTTTTTGAACTCTTTGTCTTGCGGAACTTTGAACTCCTCTTCTCAAAATAATAATTCTCCTCCTCCACAGCATACCTCTCCGAGCAATCCACCAAGTAACCCTCCGAGCAATCCGCCTTCAAATAACTCTGGAAATCCGTGCGATAATCCTTTTGGTTTGACTCCTGTAAATGTTGATTGTTCTAAATCGAAAACGTTTTATGCTTCTGCAGATACGTATATTCTTCCAAGTCAGCCGTTTGATAATTTTGGAAAAGAGGATGCTCTAAAAACTGGAATAATTTGGGCAGGTGGTGATGAAGATGTGGGAGCGAGGGGGTTCATTAAATTTTCTTTGTCTTCTATTCCAGTATATTCCAGAGTTACAGATGCGAATTTGAAGTTGAATACTGCTTATGATTCTGCTCCTGAAGTAGAAGGTTTTTTGACTATAAGCCTTCCAAGAGGTTCGTGGACTGAAACCGGATTGACTGCATTTACTGCGCCAGGACATTATGAGCATTTCGTTTCTAGATTTGTCAAATTTAATAATTCCAGAACTTATACTTTTGATGTTACTGATGTTGTTCAGAGATGGGTTAATGGAGAAGAGAATAATGGATTTTCTCTTACTTCTCGCTCTTTTGATAATCCTCTGAATAGATGTCCGGCTTATTTTCATTCTCGTGAATCTGGAGACGGGCTTGCGGCTGCAGAGTTGCATGTTAAATGGGACTAGAAGTCTTCCATAAGTGAAGCTTGCTTTTCATCGACGAATATTTTTGCTATTTCAGAATTAAGGCTGACGAGTTCTCCGGTTTTGAACGGTCCTATGGAGTTTCCAAATGAATCTATAAACTGTTCTACATTTTGTGTGAAAAGGATTAATCTATTTTTTGTTACCTTCTCTTCTTCTCCGCCATTAAGTATTCTGGAAATTTCTTTTTCTTCTTCTTCAAATGATTTTACCAGTCTTTCAAATAATCCTCTCTCTACATCAAGCATGTTTTCAAAATCTCTTTTCATTATTCCCGTCTCTGTTGCAACGAAAGCCAAGTTTAGAATTTTTTTCTTTCTACGAAGAGTTATTTCTTTGAAAATTGAAACTGCGTTCTCAAGTTGTTTTTTTGACTTTAAGGTAGATTCAGAAAAGAAATCTCCGTTTGGAGCGGTTGTTTCTTTTTTCTCTTTTAGAAATTCTTTGAATTCCTTTATGAAGTTTTTTGGCAGAAGTTGAAGGTTTTCCGCATATTTCTCCTTTCTTAAAATTTCGTATAAGTCATTGTAGTCCATTAAACTAAAATTTATGCGAGATATATAAAAATTGTTATTCAGAAGATTTTTTCTCTTTTTAATTAAGGAGACAACTCTCAAGGAGTTTTCTTCCGTTTATTTTTTTCCCTTTCTGAGCGTCTATTTCTGTGAATCTTTGTCCCGCGCAATTTTTTCTTTTTTCCGGAGAATAAGTAAGGACCGGAACGGGGTCAGCAGTATGATTTTTTATTTTACAAGCAGTAGTATGGTCTGCAGTAATAACTATTTTGGAATTCTTTGCGAAGTTTTTTAGAAAAGAGAAGAATTTTTTATCGAGGGTCTCAATCATTTTTATTTTTTCCAGAGGCAGATTATCATGACCAGGGATATCTGTTTCTTTGAAGTGTATGTAGAAGTAGTCGTATTTTTTGTGATTTCTTTTCAGCATTTTTTTTGCATGTTTTATAGCTCTCTCGAGATTGGAGTGAAGTCTCGCATAAACGTCCATGCTTTTCATTTTTACAGGTTTCATTTTATATACGTCAAGATTCATTGATTTCGCAATTCCAATTTCCAGAGGCATATATCCCAGGCAAATCCATTTTCCTTTTGGTTTTT
>CAYXWK010000063.1:0-4062 GCA_964468785.1 Candidatus Woesearchaeota archaeon | reverse complement strand
TTCGCGGAGTGCCTTCGGCGTCACGCACCCCGAAACTATAGCCGCCGTCGTCGTTCCAGTAGCCGTCAACGCACAAACTGCGGTCGCCAGCACACCCGTCGGAGCCCAACCCGACAACCGACAAACCATCCCCATTAAATCCAAAAACATTCACGTTTAATTTATAATTTTCCTTAGAGGAAATTTTTTTTAGATTTGGAGCTGAAGATTCAACAGTGTGTTCCAGTCCACGAGCTAAACCGCTTTCTGCGAACTTTTCAGATTCTTGAACTCCTTGCTTGAAGGTGTCGTAAGGAACGAAAACCAAATCGTTTCTTGCTAGATAAATTCCTTTGACTATTTCTGCACCGTTTAACATTCTTTTTAAAACTTTCTCGTCTTCAATTGGATTTCTTTGTTCGTCTATAGGATTTAAGAAAATTCCTTCTTGAGTTCCAAATCTCCATCCTATTTGCAACCAAGTTTGATTGAATATCTGTGGCATGGCTAACTCTTCAAACTTGTAAGCTGCTGCTGAAATTGATTCTGAAGTTGTTGCTGGTCTGAAAGTAATTTCTGGAAAGTTCCCTAATTTAGAATTGTGCGAAAATTCTCCCTGCATCTCTTTTATGTTTGCGCCGTATGTTTTTGGCCCAAAACGAGCTACGATTAAATCTTCTCCTCTGTGTGGAACTCTAAGTAAGTTAATAGAAGGGAGGTTCCTCTTTGATTCAAATTCTCCGTATTGTTCGTTTGTCATAACTTTTCTAAAAACTTGGAGTATATAAACTTTTTGGTATTGTTGTTATTTTGAAAGAGTAACTAAATCTGTTTGAGTTTATTCAAAGCGTCTTTCGGATTTTCCGCTTTGGAAATAAACGAGCCGGAGTTTAGAATGTTTGCGCCTGCCTTGAATAATTTCAGAGCAGTTTTTTCGTTTACTCCTCCGTCAATTTGTATAACTGCTTGATTGTTTAACTTGCGGAGTTCGCGTATTTTTTTTAAAGTTGAGGGAATTAATTTTTGATTTTCTTTTCCAGGATGAACTCCCATTAGCAAAATTCCGCCTATTTGTGGGATAAATGGTAAAGCGCTTTTTACTGGAGTTTCTGGATTTAAAGCTAAAAATGGTGAAAGTTTAAGAGAACTAATTTTTTCGGTCAACAGAAAAACTTTTTCTTTTGATTGGATGCTTTCTAAATGAAAAATTATTTTTTTGAAACCTTTTCTTTTTAATTGGGCGAGATATTTTTCTGGTTTTTCAACCATAAGATGTGCTTCGAATGTTTTTTTTTGATTTAATTTCGGAATGTTTGAGAGTGAAACAGATTTTGATTTGACGAATTTTCCGTCCATAAAATCTATTTGTATTGAATCGGAGATAGGAACGACTTTTCTGAACTTTTCCAGAAACTCTTTTTTGTTGTGTGCGAAGATTGTCGGAATTATTTTACTTTTCATTTTTTGATATTTTTCTTATTCTTCTTATGTGTCTTTTTTCGTTTGAGAATTTGGTTTTTAGAAAAATCTCTATAGCGTTAAATGCCGTCTTTTCAGAAAGGAATCTTGCTCCGAGAGATAATATATTTGCATTATTATGTTGTCTCGCCAAATAAATTAATTTTTCATCTCCTCCGTAATATACTATTGCGCGTGCGCCTTTTACTTTATTAGCTACAATTGATTCTCCCTGCCCTGAGCCACCGAAGATTATTCCGAAAGAGTTTTTTGTTTTTACCACTTTCTTTACTGCCGGTAAAACATAGTCCGGATAGTCATCATCATCTTTAAAAGAGTATGCTCCAAAATCAAAAAAAGAAATTCCCATTTTTTCAAGAAGTGATTTTGTTTTTTCTTTTAATTCAAAACCTGCGTGGTCTGAAGCCAGGAAAACTTTTAAGTTCTTCATTTTTTGAGAAAGATTAGCGCATTTATATTCTTTGTGAAAGAAATTTCTTTAAAAAATATTGCAAAAACTTATAAGTTGTATTTCCATAAACTGGAGTATAAAATGTTAGAGATGTTAATAAATCCGAAGAAAGCCGAAAAACACCCGTGGGAAATGTTTTTTGTTGGAGTTTTTTATGCAAGTCTTTCTGTAGCATTGGTTCACTGGATTTTTTCACAGGATGCTGTGCTTTCTAAAAGCTCCGGAGTTCTTGTTGTTCTCTTTACGGTGATGTTTTCTATGCCCTTTATTTATTATACTTTAAAACTTGAGGAAAGCAAAATAACAAAAAACAGAGGAAGCATACAATTGCTTAAAGACCATCGTAATGCGATTTACGCTTTTATGTTTTTGTTTGTTGGTTTTACTGTCGCGTTTTTTGCATGGTATTCCATCTTGCCCACTACTGACAGCTTCAGAACGCAAATTGAAGTTTACTGCCAGATAAATCGCCCATCGAGTTTCAATGAATGCGTTTCGCAGTATGGAATAAAAGACGCGCCAACAATCGTGCCGTTTCTTTCAAACAAAGAAAGATTATTTCTCATATTTACAAATAATATGTACGTTCTTTTGTTCACTTTGGTGTTTTCGCTAGTTTTTGGTGGCGGAGTTATTTTTATTCTTGCGTGGAACGCGACGGTTATCGGGGCGGCTATGGGAATATTTACCGATTATAAAATTGGTTCTCTTTTGATAGGATTTGTGCGATTTTTCATACATGGAATATTTGAAATTGCATCTTACTTTATGATTGCGCTTGCTGGAGGAATGGTGTCTATCGCAGTAATTAATCACGAAACCGGGACAAGTAAATTTTGGGATGTTCTGCAAGACTCTTTGAATCTTATAATATTGGCAATAGTCGTTCTATTTTTGGCAGCACTTATTGAAGTATTCGTTACTCCGCTTTTCTTTTGAAAGATTTATATAACTCTGTGATGTTTGCTTGTAATGGTTGAAAAAATAATTATCGTGCCAATTCTCCTCAGCTTTCTTGCAACTTTGTTGCTTGTGCCTTTTTGGATTAGAAAAGCCAGAGAAATTGGAATGACCTGGGAAGATATGAATAAAAAAGACAAACCTAAAGTTTCTGGTGCTGGAGGGATGATAGTTGTTTTTGGATTTATTGTAGGCGTGTTTTCTTTTATTGCGTTGAATGTTTTTGTTTTTGTAGGAGAGGACAGAACCATAATAAACGCGCTTGCGGCAGTTTCATCAGTTTTATTTCTTTCGTTTATTGGATTTGTGGATGACTTGTTTGGGTGGAAAAGGGGAGGTTTGACAAGAACTTCGAGAATAATTCTTGTTTTATTTGCATCAATTCCACTTGTCGTGATAAGCGCCGGAAGAAAAGCGTTAACTATTCCATTTTTAGGAGGAATTGAGCTTGGAATAATTTATCCGTTGCTGTTTATTCCTTTGGGAATTATTGGGGCGACTACAACATTTAATTTTCTTGCAGGATTTAACGGACTTGAAGCGGGAAATGGAATCATTATAATTTCAGGTCTGTCTATTTTCGCTTATATTGGAGGAAATTCCTGGCTCGCAGTTTTAGGTTTGTGCATGATAGCTCCCCTTTTTGCTTTTTTGATATTTAATTTTAGTCCGGCAAAAATTCTTCCAGGAGACATTCTTACTTATAGCGTTGGAGGATTAATTGCGATAATTGCGATATTGGGAGGTTTAGAAAAGATTGCCGTATTTTTCTTTATTCCGGTAATTGCTGAAGTAATTTTGAAAGTGCGCGGAAAACTTGTCAAACAGAGTTTTGGAGAACCGCAGGAAGATGACTCATTGAAATTGAAATATGAAAAAATTTATAGTCTGAATCATTTAGCAATTTATTTGATGAATAAATTCGGAATCAGAGCTACGGAGAGAAAGGTCGTTGTTTCAATCTGGATGTTGTATGTTGTTTTTGTGGTGGCAGGATTTTTAATATTTTGATTTTAAGAATTACTCCACAAGTAATAAAAACGAAGGTTTGTTATTTGTAAAATGAATTATTTTGAAGATGTGAAAGATACTTTTGGCAATATAATTTATCGTCTTAAAAATAGGGATTTTTCAGGGAATGCCGGAATCGCTGTTAAGAATTCTGTTTATCAAATTGGGACGACAATTGTTTC
>CAYXWK010000062.1:0-4104 GCA_964468785.1 Candidatus Woesearchaeota archaeon | reverse complement strand
GGTGCAGGTTGCGCCACCGGCACCCCACCCAGCAACTTTGCTTTTTAATGAAGTAATATTATTGGATAGTTCGTGAAATTTATTTGGATCATTTAACCAACTAGATGTATTAGTTGAAAATCCGAACAATCCTAAATAGTTTCCGGATAGGTTTAAAATATTGTCTATTAACAGATGGTTTGCCCCTTTTGCAGAATTTAATGGGCCTTGCCACACACCCCCGTTGTTTGTGCAAGTAGTTGAATTGCTATAAGAATCGCCCACGCTGACATTACAGTTCATACTAGTTGATAAATCCACCACGGAGAATACATCCACATTTATCGGGAAAGTCTGAATTGTGTAAGTGTCGTTCAAAACCATACTCGCCGAACCTCGACTTATTAACAGCACGAAGTTTCCGTCTTCATCCGGACCCGAAACATTGCTGAGAATTACTCTTTGTGTGAAGAGAGTCGTCTTTGCCTCAGTTATTTCGTTCTGCGAGGAGAAAAACGGAAGAACAAAGCCGGCTATTATTAATACCGAAATGAGTACGAGAAGAAAAAGAAGCACAGTTATTATTACGCTAGACAATCCCTTTTTATCCATATATTGTTTAAGAAAACATCATATAAAAATTAATCGTTTTCTATTGATAGATTGAAATTAAAAGAGCCAACTGAAAGTGTATATTCTCCAGATGATGAAATGACTTTTTCCTTAAAGTATTCTCTTTCAAAAGAACTTCCTGAAGTTGAATCATGGTCTTTCAATCTAACTTCATTTTCACCGATAATTATTTCAAGATGACATTTTCTCGTTTCTGTTTTTCTGCTCACGGTCTGATTGTTTCCGTCGATTACTTTTCTTTTTCCCGCAGTATCTTCCAGATAAACTGCGTTTTTTAAACTTTCATGCGTTCCACGATAAATTTGATATTCTCCCCTCTTCAAAACTTCTGAGCCACTTTCTCCTTCGGCAAGTTTTATTGCGACTCTTATCATTATTTTTGAAAAATGAAGAGTTATTTAAATTTTATTATTGTATAAATTCTAAAATTTCTTTGAGAATACGAAGAAAATTCTAAGTGAATGGCTTTAAACTTGAAAATTGGATGGAGTGCATGAAATTGTTGAATATTAGAGAAATTTGACAGAAAGGTTTAAAAGATTGGAAAATGTGTTCTGCTATAGAACAAGTGGGTTAAGATTATATCCCTTCATATTCACGCGCTTTGCGCACTTTATCGCTAGTTCTATGGAGAAAAATGGCAAAAGTAAGTCCAGTAAGTATAAAATACATGATATATGCATCGTTCAGTTCAGCCGGGCCTCTCGAAAAACCTGACGTTATTGGTGCAATTTTCGGTCAAACTGAAGGATTGCTTGGTGAAGATTTGGAAATGCGGGAGCTTCAAAAGGAAGGAAGAATAGGCAGAATCGAAGTTGACCTCGAAATTGTTGATGGAAGAAGCGTTGGAGAAATTCAGGTTCCTACCGCGATGGATAAGTCTGAAACTACCTTAATTGCGGCTGCACTTGAAACTATTGACAGAATCGGACCGACGGAAGCAAAGATTGAAGTTGTGAAAATTGAAGATGTGCGGGGTGGTAAGAGAGATTACATTCTTGAAAGGGCGAAGAAATTGATGCAGAATATGGATGGCGGAAGTTTTAGGGAAATGTCTGAAGGATTAAAGGGAGAAGCGAGAATTGACAAGATTCAGGAATACGGAACGAGTAAATTGCCTGCTGGAGATTTGTCCGGAAATGAATTAATCGTCGTTGAGGGAAGAGCAGATGTCGTGAATCTTTTGAGAAATAGAGTTAACAATGTTATCGGAATGGACGGAACGAAACTGCCCCGTGAAATAGCCGAACTCGGAAGAGAAAAAGAAATAACTCTTTTTGTTGATGGAGACAGAGGCGGAAAACTCATAGCAAACAACGTAATTGCGAACGCAGATATTAAATGGGTTGCTGTAGCTCCTGAAGGAAAAGAAGTTGAGGAACTCACTGGGAAAGAAATTTTAATGTCTTTAAGGAAAAAAATACCTGCACAGAGATATGTTTCAGGAGAAGGATTTTCCCAGATTGCTGAAAACAAAGAGAATGAAGCTACCGAGTCTGATATACAGATAATAAAGTATGAAGGAGATGTGAAAAAAAGATTGAGGGAAATTTATGAAAGCAGATTGAGGGGAAGCAAGGGAGCGTTACTTTTGAATCCCGAATTAGATGTAATAAAAAGAATTGGAGTTAGGGAGGTCGCGAAGAATGTGAAAGGTTCGAGACAGAAAATTGGAGCAGTCATAATGGAAGGAACAGCAACTGATTCTATTGTGAGAATTTGCGAGGAAGAAGGAATCGCTTATCTTGCAGCCAGCAACTTTTCAGAACATTCTGGAAACTCAAAAGTTGTTTTGGTAAGTATTTAGTTCAGCAGATTTTTATACAGACATTTCTTTTAATTTGAATGGCGAATTATGATTTGATAGGAAATATAGCGTTGGTTAAATTCAAACGAGGAATGTTATTAAAAGATAAAAAGAAATTTGCTGAAAAATTTTTGAAAGATTACCGACATATTTCTACGGTTTTGGAGAAAAGTGAGAAAATTTCCGGGAGATTGCGCACTCCGTCCACACGATGGATTGCAGGGGAAAAAATAAAGGAGGCTGTTTACAGAGAAAATGGATGCGTTTTCAGATTAAATATTGACACCTGTTATTTTTCCCCGAGACTTTCTGCAGAGAGAAAAGATATTTCTTCTAAAGTTAAAAGAAACGAAGAAGTGTTGGTGATGTTTGGAGGAGTCGCCCCGTTCGCAATTGTAATTGCAAAAAATTCGCGGGCTAAAAGAGTTGTTTCAGTCGAACTTGGGCGTGAATGTTCAAAGTATGCTTTAGAAAATGTAAAAAGAAACAAGTTGGATAATGTTGAAATTGTGCAAGGAGATGTTCGCAAAAAAGTTTCCGGAAAATACGACAGAATAGTAATGGCCCGTCCAAATTTAAAAGATGATTTTTTGAATGTCGCTTTTAGAGTTGCAAAAAAAGGCACAATTATTCATTATTATGGATTTTATTCTGAAGAAGATAAAGAAAAACTAAAGTCCTTAATTTTAGAAAGAGCAAGGGAATCGAGAAAGAAAATAAAAATTTTGAAAATAAAGAAAGCCGGAGAAGTTGGCGTGAAAAAATTCAGATGGAGAGTTGATTTTAAAATAGTTAATTAAAATCTTTCTCTGCAACGAATTTTTTTCTTCTTTCAACCGCGTCCGTTAAACTTCCGGTATTTTCAGATTTTGTTACTTCATCCAATAAAGCCGCAATCCCCTTCACAATTACTTCCTGTCTCCTCTGTTTAAGATGGGCGCGGACACCGTAAATTCTTTCTCCGTTTGAATCACAAAGAGTGTCTATTACGTAAACATTTCCTTCTTTTCTTATAGCCGAACGAAGACCCACTTCTTTCGGAGCATTCCCTAAAATAAGTCCTTTCGGAAAATACGCCTCTAAAGATTCGTAGGCAGGAATTTTTCTCTTTTCAATCGGAGCCATTAAGGAGTTGTGAAGTTCAACCCACGAAGGAGCAGAAGAAGCGTCCGGGTTTTTTATGCGATGTGCAATTGAAGAGCTTGAAATGGCGAGAGTGTAAAGTGGAAAAGCGACTTCTTCTCTTAAACCGGTAACTTCGGAGAAAGATTTTATATCCTGATAATCTATTTTTATTTTAAGTTGTGAATCGCCTTCATTAAAGAAAGGTTTTTCTTTCAATATTACTCTTGAAGCAAGAGAATACTCTCCCTTTGAATCAGTAAGAGCGTCTGAACCGTTTACGTACGCCGATATTTTTATATCTCGAGCAGTTTCATCATCTAATAAAATTTTTCCCAATAATCCTCTCCAAAACCCTCTTCTGACTTTTTCGCTTGAAAAATTAACTTCGCTTCCAACAGGAATCATTTTCTGGAAGTTTGCCAAAACATAATTCAATCTAAAAAGTTCGTCTCTGTCTATGCTTGCTAAAGGAGTACAGAGAGTTTGCATTCCGGGAACGAGAGCCGGAACTCCGTAAGCTCTCCACATCTGCTCATTTGAATGAAGACAGTTTTCATCTT
>CAYXWK010000061.1:0-4122 GCA_964468785.1 Candidatus Woesearchaeota archaeon | reverse complement strand
GATTGAGGTTCGCGGGAGCTTTTTTGTCCGATATATTCGGATAATTCCCATTGTGAAATTCCGAGTAGCTTCGAGGTTTTTTCGATGGAAATTCCGTGCTCATAGATTTTTGAACCTTTGTTTATAGAGGATTTTTTTAAAACGTCTTCTATATAAGGTTTTAGCGAAATTGATTCCGATGTCAGAATTTTTCTCGTTTTTTCTGTATGGGAGTTGTACGCCTCCTGATTATTTTCTTTTATAGCTTTTGCAGATAATTTTAAACAGGAACTTATTTTTTTTACGAATTTGTTCCAATCTTTTATCTTTTGGAAGTCTGCTCGTTCAATTAGTTTGCTGAGTGCATAGAGAATTATTGCGACCGTCACGCTTGCTGAATCCTGAACTTCGCAGGCAGAATGAATTGTCATGTCTGAAAGCTCGCGTAATTTTGTTGAATCTTTCTCCTGCAAAGCGAGAGATGCTTCGTTCAAAACCTTTGCGTGATGTTCACTCTCTTCTTTGGAATACATTTATTCGGGAAGAATCGGTATTATTTAATTTTTTGGTAGGAAAGATTAAATATCTATGGCGTTTTATTCCAAAATGGAAGTTCTGCTTGATTCGAGTTTCATAATTTCTTGTGTTCGGAAGAGAATTGATTTTTTTGATGAATTGAGTAGTATGGGATTTAAGCCAACTTTTCCCAGAGAAGTTTTGGAAGAACTAAAGGATTTGAAAGCCAGTTCAAGACTTTCGCGCGCAGATAAAAGTGTTCTCGACATCGCTTTTCAGATGATTGATTTTCAGAAAGTTAAGAAAATGCGGTTGGGGAAGCGAGTTGTTGACGAAGGTTTAATTGCGAAGGGAAAGGAAGGGATTTATATCGCGACTCTGGATAAAGTGATAAAGAGAAATGTTCCAAACAGAATTGTTATAGATTCGGCGAGAAATTGTCTGAAAATAGAAAGGGATTAGCTCAAAAGGTTTAAATAAAATAACTCTCTGATGTATTTACCTGAATGAAAGGAGGTATGAACATGAAAAATACAAAAGAATTGACTTTCAAAGTGAGCTGGATATTGTTGGGACTGTTGATGCTTGGTGCAGGTTTACTGAAGCTTTTTGTTACAGGCGCTACAGGAGTTGCCGGAATGCTGTCAGGAATATTTCTGTTTTCGTGGGCGCCGATTTTTTGGGCGTGGGTTTTAATCCTTTCGGAAATAATATTTGGAGCATTGATACTTGCCAAATGGAATTTGAGATACACCACTATCCCTCCAATGATAATCCTGACGATTGCCGTGTTATTTATGGTAATCAGATGGAGTGCAATAGCTTCGACATCATGGTCGAATCTTGTTCTTCATTTGCTTGCGATAAACGGATATTGGGCTTTGAAGAATTCCGGAATGCATAAGTAATTTTTTCGCAACTTTTTTAATACTTGCTTGTTTTTTCTTTTTATGAAGAAAAAAGTTGTCGTTATAGGTGGCGGATTTGCAGGAAGTAAAATCTCCAAGGGGCTTGAGAATGATTTTGATGTTATACTGATTGACACAAAAGATTATTTTGAGTTTACTCCAGGGATTTTGAGAACTATAGTTGAGCCGATGCATCTTCGTAAAATTCAGGTTTTACATTCTCATTATTTGAAGCGGGCGAAAGTTGTTGTCGGAGAGGTTTCTGAAGCTGGAGAAAATTTTGTTAAAGTTGGGGGAAAAAGGTTTTCTTTCGATTATCTTGTTGTTTCGTCTGGAAGCGGATATAATGCTCCTTTCAAGGAAAAAAATATCGTTGATGTGACTCGCGCAAAAAATCTGAAGCATTGTTATGAAGAACTTTGCCGTGCGAATAGGATATTGATTATCGGTGGCGGACTTGTCGGAGTTGAACTTGCCGGAGAGATATTATCAGAGTATGGTCTGGAAAAAAATATAACGATTGTTCATTCATATGAAAACCTTATTCACAGAACTCCTGAAAGGTCTATTAGACTTGCTGAAAAATATCTGAAGAAGAGAGGTGTTAAAATTTTTCTTAAAGAAAGAGTTGTAAAAAAGAGTAAAGGGTTTTATCTTACAAGTTCTGGAAGAAAAATCGGAGCAGATATGGTTTTTCTCTGCACCGGAATAACTCCGAATTATAAGTTTATGAAGAAGAATTTTAGCAAAAATTTTGGAAATAAAAATTTTCTTAAAGTCAACAAATTTTTACAACTTGAAGGAAGGAAAAATATTTTTGTCGCGGGAGATGTTGCAGGAGTTGACGAGGAGAAAACTGCGCAAAACGCGGAAAGGCAGGGGAGCGTAATTGTAAAGAACATCTGCGCGCTTGAGAAAATAACTGATTTGAAAGAGTACATTTCAAAGAAAACTCCTATGATTATCAGTTTAGGAAAGTATAATGGAATTTATCATCATGGGAATTTTGTTATGTGCGGGATTATTCCTGCTTTAATGAAATCAATGGTTGAAAAGTGGGAAATGATTAAGAAGCGGAAAGTCAGTTGAAAACGCTGGTCAAAAAGTAAGATTATTATTTTTTTAGCCTTCTTATCTGATGACCTTTTTTCCATTCATATAAGGTTGCAGAACTTTCGGGATGTTGATTGAGCCATCTTTGTTTTGAAAGTTTTCTATTATCGCCACGAGCGCACGGGAAGTTGCGATTGCTGTATTGTTCAGAGTGTGAACGAATCGCCTTTGATTTTTTTCGTCTACGAATTTAATTCCCAGACGGCGAGCCTGTGCTTCTTCCATATTAGTTACAGAAGTTATTTCAAAATATTCTTTTTGCCGAGGCGACCACGCTTCCAAATCAGCTCCCTTTGCTTTCAAATCCGCCAAATCGCCAGAACACGATTCATTTTCTCTAATCGGAATTTCGAGCGCCTTGAAAAGTTCTTTTGACAATTTGAGTAATTCATCATAATATTTGTAGGAATCTTCAGGACGGCAAATCACGACCATCTCCTGTTTGTTGAATTGATGAGTTCTATAAAGTCCTTTCTCGTCTATTCCGTGTGAGCCAATTTCTTTTCTAAAGCACATACTATACGAAGTTAGTTTAATAGGCAAGTCTTCTTTTTTCAAAGTTTTACCAATGAACATTCCAATTAATGGATGTTCGGAAGTTGCGATTAGATATAGGTCTTCACCTTCGACTTTGTAAGCCATCTGGTCTATTTCGGATTTTGAGTAGACTCCCTCAAGAACTTTTTTTCTTATCATAAATGGAGTTTCAACATAAGTGTAACCTTTCTTAACCATAAAATCACGAGCATAGCTTATCAACGCCTGATTCAATAAAGCTAAATCTCCTTTCAAATAGAAAAACCCTTTTCCAGAAGTTTCTGCGGAAGTTTCAAAATCTGCAATTCCGAGAGCTTCAGCAAGCTCGGCGTGATTCTTGACAGGAAAGTCGGGAACTATCGGTTTTCCGATAACTTCTTTGACGACATTTTGAGAGGAATCTTTTCCGATTGGAACTGATTCGTGAATTATGTTCGGAATTTGTTTTAACAACGTTTCTATTTCTGATTCAAGCTTTTTTGATTTATTTTCTATTTCTTCAATTTTATCAGGAATCAGCTTTGCTTTTTTCATCAGTTCTGAAACATTCTTTCCAGCTTTTTTTGCGTTTGCAATCTCTTGCGAAATTAAATTCCTCTGATGTCTCAATTGGTCAACTCTACCCTTAAAATTTCTCCAGTCAACATCTTTCTTTCGTATTTTATCAATAATATACACGCGGTCTTCCTGAAACTTTTTTTTCAGTTTTTCTTTCACAAGCTCGGGATTTTCTCTGACGAGTTTTATGTCAATCATTGTTGTAAAAGTCATAACTCGTATATAAATTTATATACTTTGTTTTCAAATGTCTTTTTATGGTCGGGGTGAGTGAAATCCTTAATAGCAAATATTTTGCTTTCAACGATGGGCTTGCTTTAAATTTGCTTTTGCTTATTTTCCTGCTTTCGGTTATTTCTCTTTTTATTTATGGGTTTTACAAATCTACTTCAAAGAGAAATTTGATTGAGCTTAATCTTTCGAAATATAATCGTTCCAGCCACCCCTTTTTCAGCAAACTTGTCGCCCTTATTTTTTATTTTGTTGAATATATAGTCATAATGCCTTTTTT
>CAYXWK010000060.1:0-4128 GCA_964468785.1 Candidatus Woesearchaeota archaeon | reverse complement strand
TTAGCCAGATGTGGATTCTTATAGTTGGGTCGACTGAAGAGTTTACATGTGCAGAAGTTGGGGGGCATATATGTCCAGAAGCTCAACTCTGCGCCGGTTCTCTGTTAAGCGTTTCAGATAGTAATTCTTGCTGTGCTTCTACCTGCGCACCTTCATTTTCCAGAGCTGAGAAGTGCGAGATTAACAATGAAGATATCAGAATAGAAATTTCAGATTACAGCTCAAACGAAAAAATAGAACTTGGAAGCAAAATAAGAAGTGAGTTCAGAGTTTATAATGACATTTCCCAAAAACAAACTTTTGATGTTTACCTTAACTTATATGACGTCGATAAAAACCGAGTGGAACAGGAAGCAGAAGCGAGAATTGAAGTTGATTCAGGAAATTCAAGGTTACTCAGACTTGACATGGATATTCCGCCCGAACTGGAACTGCAAAACAGGCACGTTGTTTTAGTCACTGCGAAGAGCAAATCCGGTCAGTGCAACAGAGAATACAAAGAACTGGACATAAAAAGACCGGATGATTTAGTTGTTATGAAATCATTTGAGATTACTCCCAGTGCGATTTGTTCTGATTTGATAAGCGCCAATGTGGACTTGATAAACTACGGAACTAATGACAAGAAGGTAACTCTGGAAATCGTCAATAGCAGACTTGGAGTAAGAGAAAGTCGTGAAATCACGCTGGAGGAATTTGGCAGAAAAAACAAAGGACTGGAGGAGTTTGAAATTTTGTTACCTTCCGATATCCCCGAAGGAGAATATGACTTTTCTGCAAGTTTAAGATACGGTTCAAAGTCTGCATCTTCATCCGAGAAAATAGTTATCACATGTAGCGATTCGAGAGTTGAAGACATTCTTTTTGAGACTCAAGCTGTGAGAATAGAAATAAACGAAGGAAGAGTTGTAGAAAAAGATTCTGATGTTCCTTACGACTTTGAATTTTTGATGTCACTGGTTATAATGAATATTGTGCTTATTTGTGCAGCGAGTCTCCTCTATCTGTCCCATTCAAAAAGAAAGGGCATTAAGTAATAAATTAAGAACCAACATTTTGCTCTAAAGATTAAAAATATTTTTGAAATTATTTGAGATTTTTTCAGCCACTTTATCAATTGAAATTTTTTTAATTTCGGATATTTTTTTGTAGCTATAAATCACATTTGAAGGGTCGTTGTCGCCAGATTTTTTAGGATGAAGAAATGGAGAGTCCGTTTCGCAAAGTAGATTTTCTAAAGGAGCTTCCAAAATTATTTTTTGGAAGTGTTCGCTTCGAACTACGGAAGTCGGTATTGAAATGTGCCAACCTTTTTCAAAAATTCTGCGAACTAATTTAAAGTTTCCAGAGAAATGATGCATCACCACTTTTTTTACATTTTCTTTTTCTAGAAAGTCGATTGTTTCTTTTTCTGCTTTCCTCGAGTGAATTATTATAGGAATATTAAGATTTTTTGATAAGTCAGTAAATTTTTTTAAATTTTTTAGTTGCGTTTTCAAATCACCAGATTCTTTTAAGTCTACACCAACCTCGCCGATTGCAGATATATATTTTTTCATTTTTTTCATAAATGAAATCTCCTCGTCAATTTCTTTCTCATTCATTTTAAGACATTCTATCGGATAGATTCCGAGCGCAGCAAAAACTTCCGGAAAGGAATCTGAGAGAGAAAGAACTTTTCTATTGGTCTCAGGATTTGTTCCGTTGGCAACTATTAGATTTACTTTATTCTTTCTACACTTCTCTATTATGTCGCTTATTTTTTCATCAGAAAAATAATCCAGATGGCAATGAACATCAATAAACATTAGTAAACCTCTGGTGTACGGGATTCTGAGAAATTTTCAAAACCTAATCTTTTTATTTCAGACTCGACTGAATGCCTTGATGCCCCGTATATTCTACAAGTAACTTGTCTATCTTCTTTGTAGCCATCTAACTGAATTTCTAAAACTAAACCTTCGCATCTTGCAAACACTAAAGTTATTGGCTCCACAGATATGGCTCGAGATTTACGCTCAGCTAACGGGCAGGGCAAATGTTTTCCATGAGCAAAAAGATAATTCATAATCTCTAAAACCGGCTTACCTTGAAGAGCTTCTGGCCTGCCGTGCATAGAAAATCCTCTGTAATCTTTCATGGAACTGTACATTTTATTCAGGAAGTTCGCAACCGGTAAGAGATGCGAGAGTTCTTAGAGGAATTTCTCCAGAACGCCTTGTTCCGTCAGCAAAAATCCAAGTAGGATATCCTTCTATTTTATTTTCCTGACAGAGAGCAGTTTGTGCGTTGTTTCCTCTAGCATCGCATTCTATGTAAGGAATTAGTTTTTCAGAACTACCAAACATTTTTTTCTGATTTGTGCAATGAGGGCACCAGTAAGCTCCGTACATCTTTGCCCCAGATTCGCCTAAACACTGCGCAAAGTCGTCATAAACTCCGGGTTCGGCTACGGCTCTGCCAGTCATCTTGAATAAGAATATTCCTGCAACTAATAAAATCAAGCATACAAGAACAGTCTTTGTTGAAGTTTTCATAGAAAATTCCAGCTTTTATGTTATTTAAAGTTTTTGTAAACGTAACTTCTTCTTTACTGCACCGGCAAATGCTCCAGTCAATAGAACAATTACTATTGTTATCCAAAATAATAGATTTAGATAAATATTTGAGACATTTGATGAATTTTTGAAGAATATTTTCGTGAAAAAAATAAATGATTCTACTAAAATCCAGAGAGTTGCTACAACTGCTGAAAATAATAATCCTTCTTTAGAGTTTGAGGAAACTCCTCTACCTTCAAGATATGCGAAAGTGAAAATAAAGATTATTAAGCATGTGAAAAAAATCTGAATCAAGAACAATTTTTTTGGAATGATTTCTGAAGTCAAAGGATTTATTCCAAAAGAAAGTGAGATTAAATATCCTATTGCTAATGAAGAAATGTATGCTAACGAGGAAAAAACCAATGTGCGTTTTATATTCATCAAGTTCCTGAATAGCTTAATTATATAAATTTAGTTATTGTGGTGTTAAAATGAAAGTTTATCTTGTCAGACATTCGGAGTCTGTTGGAAATTCACAAAAAATTGCGCAGGGACAAAGTCAGGGAAAGCTAAGTGATGAGGGGCTCAGGCAAGCCGAGGAAATTTCTGAGAAGTTAAGAGGCGAAAAAATAGATGTAGTTTATAGCTCCGACTTGGGAAGATGCCGTGAAACATTGGAGCCTTTTCTGAAAATTAGCAAATTAAAACCAGTCTATTCAAAAGAACTTAGAGAAATAAATTATGGTTCATTACAAGGAAAAAAGATTTTTTCTGTCGGGATGTGGTACCTCATGAAAAAGATTTTTAATCCGTTCACCAGTTTTGTAAATTTCAGATTTCCGAAAGGAGAATCTCTCTCTGAGATGAATGCGAGGTCAGTTGATTTTTTTAAGAAGATTGTTAAAGATAAAAAGAAAAAGAAAATTCTTATTGTTTCTCATGCTGGACCAATTTCTGCAATAAAATCTTACCTGAAGGGAGAGGATATAACTTCTCCAATGCAATATCGCACGACTAAAAATTCTGAAATTTTTGTTTTTGAAATTAATCATTCATAGCGGAGTGCTTCTACGGGACTTATTTTTGTCGCTTTCCATGCAGGCCAAAATCCTGAAATACTTCCTGCAAAAAAAGCAAAAAATAAACAACCGGCAAATAAATAAAACGGAGTCGATACCTGTAAAAGAGTTGTTGCCAATTGAACGGTGGCGATGTATTCTATTGTTTTTGCAGCTACATAGCCCAAAGAAATTCCGAACAGACCTCCAATTAGACCCAATAGTCCGGATTCTATCAGAAAAACTGAAAGAATGTTGGAGTTCTTTGCACCGATTGCTTTCATCACTCCGATTTCTTTTGTTCGTTCTAGAACCGAGGTGAACATTGTGTTTGAAATATTTATACCTCCGACTATTAAGGAAATTGATGCTACTCCTATGAGAAAAACTGTAACGATATTTAGAATTACTCCTATGCTTTCGAGAAGTTCTTCAGGAGTTAGAATTGTGAAATCAATTGTTTTCTCATTTACTCCTCTTGATTTCATGAGTCTTTTTTCGACATTTTCTGCGATAGCATTCACATC
>CAYXWK010000059.1:0-4189 GCA_964468785.1 Candidatus Woesearchaeota archaeon | reverse complement strand
AAATAGATTGCAGGAGCTTGAAAAGAATAAAGAATCTTTAGAAAGAGATTTAGTTTTATTATCTGAACATATCTTTGGTTTAAAGGAAAAAATTTTGAAATACTCGGTTTTCGAAAATCAGTTTAAGAAAAAGGAGGAAGATGCAAAGTTAGTCGAGCTTTTTGAAAAAAATGCGGAGATAGAGATAGCAAAGATGAAACAAGAGCAGGAGTTGCTAGGTAAGGAGATGCTCCGTATCGAAAATTCTCTTTCAGAAAAAGAGGTCCTTCTTAAAAAATTATCAAGCATAGACTCCCTTTCGGACTGGCTCATAAATTCATTTACTGTTCTTGTTGATTCAATAGAAAGAACATTACTTCTTAGATTAAGAAAGGAATTTTCTCAGCTTTTTAGAAAGTGGTTTCTTATGCTTATTCCGGATAGTTCGCTTGAAAGCCAGATAGATGAAAATTTCAGTCCGATAATTTTGAGAAATGACATAGAAATAGAATATGCTTTTCTTTCAGGTGGAGAAAGAACAGCCGTCGCATTAGCTTACAGACTTGCTTTGAACCAAACAATAAACTCTTTCCTTAGCAAAATAAAAACGAAGGGAATAATTATCCTTGATGAGCCCACAGACGGGTTTTCAGAATCGCAGATAGAAAAAATTCGTGAACTTCTTGGAGAACTCAATGCTGAACAATTAATTCTGGTAAGTCATGAACAAAAAATAGAAGGTTTCGTCGATGAAGTAGTTCGCGTGTCAAAAGATGAAGATTCCTCAATAATTTCTTTTCCTCAAAACATATACCAAAAAACTTAAATACCTCACATTCTAAATGAAAATATTAGTTCTATTTTACCATGAACGAAGAAATTTCTAAACACATTGTAAAGACAGGCACACTAACAATCGGAATAGTTTGCAAAGAAGGGCTTGTTTTAGCCGCAGACAGACGGCAGTCATATGGCGGAGGCGGAGGCGTCCAATATATAGCAAGAACTGCCAAAAAAATACAGGAAGTTAATCAAAGAATTCTCGCAACTACTGCAGGCAATGCTTCAGACTCCCGTAAAGAGCTGGACATTTTAAGAGCAGAGTTAAGATTGAAAGAATTAAAAACAAAAAACGAAGTTTCCGTTGACGAAGCTGCAAACTTACTTGCAAATATGGTTTTCAGAAGCATTAGAACGCCTTCAACAATTCCCAGCATCGCCCATTTTTTAGTTGCAGGTTATGACGAATCCGGAATTCACTTATTTGATATTTCTCCTGATGGTTATATAGACAAAATAGCTGACTACGCAGCGACAGGTTCAGGGATAATGCAGGCGCATCCAATCTTAGACTCTGAATTCAAGAAAAATATGAGTCTGGATGACGGAATTAAGTTGGCGGTAAAGTGTATAAAAGCGTCTACAGGAAGAGACCCATCAGTTGGAGAAGGCATAGACGTTTACACTATAAAGAAGGGAGAACTAAAGCACACCTTAGACCAAGAATTTTCACGAGAGCTAAAAAACACTCAATAATCATATTTATTTTACAATGCCTGACATCTTAAAGCTAATTAGAGAAGAATTGCCGGGAAAGATATCTGACGTAACTTTTGAAGCGGCGAACATAGTGCTCTACACAGAAGACAAAGAATTTTTTCGCGAGGGCGAGGAAAAAATAAAAGAGATAGTTTCAAAAATCAAGAAAAGAATTGAATTGCGTGCAGATAAAAAAATTCTGGCATCTGAAGAAGAAACAGAAAAAACCATTCGCGCTCTAATTGAAACAGATGCAGAATTAGAAACAATTATTTTCGATATTCAGCGTAGCATAGTAATTATTCAGGCAAAACGTCCCGGGATGGTAATTGGAAAAGGTGGCTCAATCTTAAACGATATAAGAAAATCTACTTTTTGGATTCCGGTCGTTCAGCGTAGCCCTGCAATTCATTCAAAGATAACTGAAAAAATCCGTTCAGTTCTTTATGCAAACAACACCTACAGAAAAAAATTTCTTAATGATGTTGGAAAAAAAATATATCAGGATTGGAATCCGGATAAAAAGGATATCTGGATAAGGTTGACTTTTCTCGGCGGAGGTAGCCAGGTTGGGCGTTCGTGCTTGTTACTCCACACGCCAAACTCAAAAATTTTGCTCGATTGCGGAATGAACGCAGCATTCTCAGAAGGTTCAGAGAGATTTCCTTATCTCGACGTTTCCGAAATTGGGGACATAAACTCTATCGATGCAATAATTCTTTCTCACGCCCATATAGATCACTGCGCATTACTTCCCTACTTATACAAAATGGGGTATCGTGGACCGTGTTACATGACTGCTCCGACACGAGACATATCGGCTCTTCTTCAGCTCGATTTAATCGGAGTAGCATATAAGAACGCCCAATTTCCGTTGTACAAAGCGGAAGACATAAAAGAAATGGTTCGACACTCAATATGTATAGAATACGGGGAAGTTCACGACATCACTCCAGACATAAGGATAACATTCTATAATGCGGGACACGTTCTTGGCTCCGCGCAAACGCATATAAATATCGGGAACGGTTTGCACAATTTTGTATATACTGGGGACACAAAATATTCCAGAACTCGCCTTCTCGATCCGGCGTCAAATAGATTTCCTCGCGTTGAGACTCTTCAAATGGAATCAACTTATGGTTCTAAAAATGACGCTCTCCCTCCATTAAAGGAAGTCGAGGAAAAATTTTTTGAAATAGTGAAAGACACCGTGGCAAAGAATGGTAAAATTCTTCTGCCAGAACTTGGACTGGGTCACGCACAAGAGACTATCCTCAGAGTAGAGGAGGCAATAAGAACTGGCACATTGCCAAGAATACCAGTTTACATCGACGGAATGATTTGGGATATCAATGCAATTCATACAGCATATCCTGATTTTCTTTCTGCAAACATTCGTAATAAAATATTTCAGGAAGACAACCCCTTTCTATCAGATATTTTCAAAAGAGTTGGTTCTCCCGTTGAGAGGAAAGAAGTCATTGAAGGAGGTCCATGCATAGTAATTGCGACATCTGGAATGTTAGTAGGAGGAGCATCTGTGGAATATTTCAGAAACTTTGCAGAGAACCCAAATAACACTATTATTTTTGGTTGCTTCCAGGCAGCGGGCTCTTTAGGAAGGCAAGTTAGGGATGGAGCAAGGGAAGTGAGTTTATCTAAGGATTACGGCGGAGAAAATATTAAAGTTAACCTTCGCGTCGAAACAATGTACGGTCTATCATCTCACTCAGGAAGAAATGAACTATTGCAATTCGTCAGCAGAATGATTCCGCGCCCTAAAAAAATAATAATCAATCACGGAGAACTTTCAAAGTCGCTTGACTTGGCTTCGACAATCTACCGTTCAGGCAAAATAGAAACAGTTGTTCCAAAAAATTTGGAAACAATTCGCCTGAAGTAAATATAAAAAAGCAGGAATCATAAAATCATATGAAACATTCAGTAAAAATAACTCTGTTGCTCCTTTTAATGTTCTTTGTCGCACAGCTAATCGGGATTTTCGTTCTAATCAAATATTCTCCTGAAACTATTTTTAGCATATCTCCAACGGGAGAGCTGTCAAATAGTACAACATACAATCTTCCCTTCGGAATGGACCCTCCTCCCGAAGTTGAAGAGAGAAGCATAGGGAGCATAGTGATATCGTTCGCAATAGTTTTTTCAATAGCTGTTCTGGCAATGCTCTTTCTGATGAAATTTAACGCCGCTATCTTGATAAGGACATGGTTCTTCATAGTGGCAAGTTTGGCGATAGGAATTTCATTCAACTCTCTGATTTTATCAATTCCAAACTCTTCTTTACTCGCATTAGTTGTAGCGATACCGCTCGCATTTTTTAAAATTTTTAAGAGAAACATAATAGTCCACAACCTAACCGAACTCCTAATTTATCCGGGAATTGCCGCAATTTTTGTGGCTTTGATTCTTTCATGGACTTCGGCGCCAATTTTAGTTGTTTCTGCAATACTTGTTTTAATTTCTCTTTATGACATGTATGCAGTTTGGCATTCTGGGTTCATGCAAAAAATGGCAAAATATCAAATACAGAACTTAAAACTATTTACAGGATTCTTTGTCCCTTATCTTGGAAAGAAAGAATTAAAATCAATATCGAAGAAAAAATCAAACAAAAAGAATGTAAAGGTCAGCGTAGCAATTCTTGGAG
>CAYXWK010000058.1:0-4528 GCA_964468785.1 Candidatus Woesearchaeota archaeon | reverse complement strand
TTAGGGCGGACTCGCAACTCGAAATTTTTGCCTTCGGCATCGTTGCACTAAAATGTAATCCCTGCAAGTTTTCGGGAGAAATGAACAGCAGATTAAGCGGTTACTTCGCCTTGCAGACTCATTCACCCATATTTTTCCTTCGGAAAAACACTCGAGCGTTCCGCAATTTTTCCAGCTCTGTTTCACGAGGGAAAAATTTCTACACCTCGAGCCCTACGGGTCGCTTAATCGCGATGTTATATGACATATTTTGATGGCAATAAAAAACGAATGTTTTAAAAACTTTTAATAAGATACAATATTATTATGAAAACAGTAGGAATAATTGGAGGTCTTGGACCTGAAACAACATCGGAATTTTACCTTGATATAGTCTTTTCGTGTCACAAAAAAACTAAAGAGGCTAGACCAGGAATAATAATCGCCAGCGTTCCTTTGCCTTATCAAGTTGAAGAAGATTTAATAACTAAAAATGTAGGCTCTGAAAGATACATCCCTTTTTTGGTCAATGAGGCAAAAAGATTAGAAAAAGCCGGTGCCGATTTTTTAGTTATGCCCTGCAACTCTCTCCACGTTTTTATCAAAGAAATCAGGAACGCTGTCGATATTCCAGTTTTAAGCATTGTTGAAGAAACGGTAAAATTCCTCAAGAAAAATAATTTGAATAAGGTTGGCATAGTATCTACTTCAGCAACGATTCAGAATAAATTATACGAAACTGCCTTTGAAGAAAATGGTATTGCCTACGTCACACCCGATGATTTTCAACAGGCAAAAATGGGAAAATTTATTCTGAATTTAGTTACTGGCCAACAAAAAAATAGGGACAGAGAAGACCTTATTCAAATTATTAATGACTTTGAGAAAAAAGATGTGGATTGCGTAGCTCTTGCTTGTACCGACCTCCAATTATTAATTCCTAAGCATCCTAGATTAAAGATATTTGACACAATGAAAATATTTGCGGATGCAACTGTTGAGAAAATATTGGAATAAAAGTTTTTAAAATAATTATAAAATTGCCATCAAAATACGCTAAAGCCACGCTGCGCTCTCGCTTCACTGCGTTACGCTCGGGTCATATAACAAGGGATATACGGTTCAGCCCTCAGCTCGGGCTTCACCCAAATTTTTCTTTCGCTACGCTACAGAAAAACTTCGTATATCCCTAACGTTAAAATCCTCCATCCCAACAACCCCTCAAATTTAAATATCTCTCTTCATATTAATCATTATGGTTTTCGGAAAGGACAAAGATTCCTGGTCCTATTTAATTTACAGTTTCGCCGCAATGATTCTCCTTTTCCTCTCCGTCTTCCTCGCAGCACTTCCATTCCCTCCTATCGCCAAAATATCAATCTACTTAATCTGGCTCTACGGTCTCCCAATTTTATTAATTCTCAACATCGTCAGCGCAATTTATCAAATCAAAAACAAAAAGAAAATCTGGTTTGCAATCACTTCTCTCGTCCTCGCAATAATAATTCTTTCCGCAACTTTCACTTACTGGTTCAGCGCGTTCTTTTCCTGGCTCGGCCTCGCCTAGCAACCTTTATATACCTACTATAACAACTATATAATATGGAAAAAACAACAATACAAATAAGTCAATCTACTCTTGAAAGATTAAAAGCTCTAAAGATAATAGAGAAACAGTCTTACGACGACATTCTTAATAATCTTATTGACAACCAGGAAGAAGATATTTTGAGTGATGAAGAATTAGAGGAAATAAAACAGGGGCTTGAAAATATTAAAAGAGGCAAGGTGAAACCTATCGAACAGGTGGCTAAAGAGCTAGGAATCAAACTTCGGTAAAATGTATTCTATTCACATTGAAAAGAATGCGGAGAATTTTCTGAAGAAGTTGCAAAAAAAGGACGCGGAGCTAATACTGAATAAAATATACTCTATCAGAGAAAATCCATTTAGATTTCTTAAGAGACTAGAAGGGAACAACCTCTGGAGATTGAGAATCGCAGATTTTAGAGCCATACTAGATGTTATAGTTTCAGCAAAAAAGATAATCGTAGTCAGAATCGGACATAGAAAAAACGTCTACGACTAGCAAAATTTATTACTCTTCCACTCCTAAAAAAACAATGGCGGAACTAAAAACCCAAAGAAACAAAGCAAGCGTCGAAAAATTCATCGATTCTGTAGGAGACGAACAAAAAAGAGAAGACAGCAAAACGCTCCTGAAAATATTCAGAGAAATAACAAAAGAAAAACCTGAAATGTGGGGCGCGAGCATAATAGGCTTCGGCTCATACCATTACAAATCTGAAAGAAGCAAGCAGGAAGGCGATTGGATGCTTACAGGTTTCTCGCCGAGAAAACAAAATCTCACAATTTACATAATGCCCGGTTTCAAAAACCTCCAGCCAGAATTAAAAAAACTCGGCAAACACAAGACAAGTGTCGGTTGCCTTTACATAAACAAACTCGAAGACGTCGATTTAGAAATTCTAAAGAAAATTATCAAGGATTCTTTTGAAGAAATGAAGAATAAACATAACGATTTCTGAACTACCTTCTCTCCAGTTTTTCTGCCTTCAGCGTTTCTTTTTCGGTTCTTAGATTGTTATCTTTTCTATATCCTTCGGGGTCATCTATAATTTCGATATCGATATTAGTACTTGCCATATTGTCTGCGACGTATCTTGGAACATTGTATAGCATTATTGTGTGCTTTTTATGGTGCTCGAAACTCGCGTCAAAGCCCTGCTCAAGAGGAATTCGTGGCGTATACGAAGAATCAAATAACGTTTCTATTGTAAACGCAATTTCTTTACCAGACAGGTATTCGAGTAATTTATCATTGTCGCATTTTTTGGCAGATTTTATCCTTACACGGTCATTTCCGTGTTCAATAAAATAATCGAGCTTTTTTCTAAGTTCAGCAACTTCTGTTCGTAATTCTCTAACTTCTTTCTCCAAACTCATAAAAAATAAGATTTAATTTACTTTTTAAAAATATGTGGGGCGATTACATCCTCTCCAATTTCTTAACTCTTCGTTACAGAAAATGTCAAAAGGTATATAAACTATAGTCTTTCTATAGTGTAATGGTAACGACAATACAGCTTAACGAAGATGTGAAAAAAGCCCTTGATAGATTGAAATCTGACAAAGAAACTTATGAACAAGCTATCTTAAACTTAATGGCAATTGCTGAAAAACATAAAAGAGAGCATGAGCAGTTATTGATTGAAGGGTGTAAAGAGATGTATGGCGATATGCAAAAAATGGCTAAAGAGTGGGAGGGGGCTTTAATGGATGGTTTAGATAAGAATGAAAAATGGAGCGACTTGTAAGGGGAGAGATTGTAGTAGCAGACTTGGAACCAGTTGAGGGTTCAGAACAAGGAGGAATCAGGCCAGTTTTGATTATCCAAAATGATACTCTTAATAAGCATGCCCCAACAACAATAATTGCTCCACTAACTTCTAAAATCTATACTAAAGAGTATCCTACAAACGTAATAATTAGAAGAGAAGATTCTGGACTAAAATCAGATTCTACAATTTTGCTAAATCAGATAAGAACAATTGACAAGAAAAGAATTATAAAAAAAATTAGGTCACTTGATAACTTTACCATGAATAAAGTAGACAAGGCAATTAAAATCAGCCTGGCTCTTGATTGAATTTCTATAAATTTTTACATCCTCTCCAATTTCTTAATCCTATCATCAATCGGCGGATGCGTCGAAAACGCACTCTGAAATTTCTTCTTGAAAGGGTCTGAAATGAAAAGCGGAGCAACGGCCTGCGGATATCTGTGCTTATCTTTTTCAGTCAAATGTTCTCCCCTAATTCTCTCCAACGCCTTCTTCAGCCCATTAGGATTTCGCGTGAACTTTACAGCAGTCGCGTCCGCATTATATTCTCTCCTTCTCGAAATCGCAAGTGAAACTAAATTCGCAAGCAACGGAGCAAGTATCGCCGCAATCACAGAAATCAAAATCAAAATCGCCCCGCTCCGTCCATCTCTCCTATCTCCCCCAGAAAAAGAACTAAACCACAAGCTCCTCAAATACATCTGCGCCGCAATCGAAATCAGTCCGACAAGAACAGCAGTCAGAGTCATAAATCGAATGTCATAATTCGCAATGTGAGACATCTCGTGCGCAATCACGCCCTCAAGTTCCTGCTTGTCAAGTTTTTCCAAAGCTCCAGTCGTCATACAAATCACTGCATTCTTCGGGTCTCTTCCCGACGCAAATCCATTTATCTGGTCGCCGTCCATCACGTAAAGTCGCGGCATCGGAAGACCAGAAGCAATCGACATCGATTCGGCCGCGTGGTAAAACATCCGATGCTCAGTCTTCGAAGCCGGCCTCGCGCGAACAGACGCAAGAGCAATCTTGTCAGAATTATAATAACTCACTAAAACATAAATCAAAGAAAAAATCGTCGCGAAAATCATTATCACAAAAAACAAACTCGGATCAACGGCATACGAAATCAGCGCCCCGAGAGCAATGAAAAAAACCAAAATCACCACTATCAAAAAGAAAATCTTA
>CAYXWK010000057.1:0-4532 GCA_964468785.1 Candidatus Woesearchaeota archaeon | reverse complement strand
TGATGGCGTATATATTGTACTACGGAAAAATTTTTGCTGGCGGAGATGCAAAACTCCTAATGGGCTACGGCACGCTATTCCCATATTCTGGATATCTATCCGTAATAATAATTTGCATAGCTTTCGTGTTTCTTCTGCTTTCAGTCGGAGCAGTCTACTCAATATTTTACAGCACAGGAATAGCAATAAAAAACAAAAACAAGTTCAAAAAAGAGTTTTCAAAAAATGTTAAAAAAAATAAATCCTCTTTAGTTATTTCCGGAATTGGTTTTCTGTTATTTATCACATTTGGAATAAAAAATTTCGCCTTGTTGGCAATCTCACCCATTTTCCTTATAATTCCTATGTATGTTTACGCAAAAGCAATCGAGAATTGTATGATAGTTTTCCTGCATCCCAAACTCCTGACAGAAGGAGACTGGATTGAGAAAGATATAAAAATAAACGCAAAAACAACGATAAAAAAGACAGTTCACGGACTTTCCAAAGAAGATATAGAAATATTGAAGAAACACGGAAAAATAACAAGAATCAAGCAAGGAATTCCATTTGTTCCAGCGTTTCTTTTTTCACTAATAATTACGGAATTCTTCTTTTTAACTTCAGGACAGGAGATTCTTTCTCAACTCTCTTTTTTATTCTCTCAACTTTAGAACGTTCCATAATTCTTATTTTTGAGTAAACTTCATCCAGCTCTGCTTCATTTACCTCATATCTTGGAGAAGTTATTCCGACAGGATTATCATAAATAGGGATAACATTAATTATGACTTCTCCAAAAGCGTTTTCTGTTTGTATAGCACTCGATTTCGCACCGAACTTTAATGCAATCCGTTTAGCCAATAATCTAGCAAGATTATAATTGCCTGCACTAAGAGAATTCGCATCTCCTGCAGGTTTCTTTGGAATAACCAAAACATGTCCTTTCGAAACAGCACGAATAGAAACTACTGCCACAGCCCCTTTATTCTCCGCCACCTTTTTTGAAGGAACATCTCCATCAACAATCATTCTAAAAATTCCCTTTTGATTTTCCTGTTTTGTTTCACGCCCAGCCATCTGTTGTTGAACAAACAACTCAAGTTCCTCTGCATTCATTCTCTCAATCTGCTCTTCAATCGCAGCCCTCTGCTCAACAGGAAAATTACTTACCTGCTCAAGAATTTGCTTTTTAACCTCACGCATCTGTTCTTCAGAATAAACCATTACGATAATAAGAACGAAGCGTTTTTATAATTTTTCAATTTGCAAACCAGCTCGTTAAATATTAACCAAAAGCGCGCCTATAATCTTCTGTTGTTACTGAGCTTACATTTTCAATTTTATTTAGTGCGTCTTCATACAATGAAGAATCTTTTTCTTCCGGCCATGCGAATTTAAAAAATAGCGCCTTCAAGCCAAATGCGATTGGTTTTTCTTCCAAAGAAATATTTTGAGCGCCAAGTTCCTGCAGCTCATGCATCGCCTTGCGCTCAATTTCTCTTAAATCAGCATCCGGAGACTCTGGCATTATCTTAACTATTATCGCAACTATTCCTGCCATTTTAACTTCTAAAAAGCAACGTATATAATTCTTTCGGACTATTTAAAAAAATTCAAACTCTTAACAAACATCCCTGACAGCAACAACAATTATTTTAAACCCTTTAACTCTAAACAAAAAATGGACAAATACGAAAAATTGGTGGAGCGAATATCTTCTTCTTCAGGGCTTGAAATAGATGAAATTAACAGAAAAGTAGAAGCAAAAAAGGCAAAGCTCTCGGGCCTAATCTCAAAAGAAGGTGCAGCACAGATTGTTGCGGCAGAACTTGGAATAAACTTTGACAACGAAAGAATGAAAATATCTGAAATAACAGATGGGATGAAAAGAGTAAATGTTCTTGGAAAAATAGTGCAAATTAATCCAATAAGACAATTCAATAAAAATGGACGTGAAGGTAAAGTTGCTTCTCTTCTCCTTGCTGACGACACATCAAACATTCGGACAGTTTTTTGGGACACAAATCACATTGCGCTAATTGAACAGGGAAAAATCGCAGAAAACTCGGTAATAGAAATCTCAAACGGAAATATAAGGAATGGAGAACTACACCTCTCTTCATTTGCAGACATAAAACAAAGCAAAGAAACTCTTGCTAATGTCGTGTCTGCGCCCGTAACTTCAGAAAAAAGCATAAAAGACTCTCGCGCCGGAGAAATAATAAAAACTCGCGCAATAATTGTTCAGGCATTCGAACCGAGATTCTTTGAAGTAAACCCTGAAACAGGTAAAAAAATGACTGAAGAAGACATAAACAACAAGATAAAGCCAAAAAAACGCGCACTACTGAATATCGTGATTGATGACGGAACGGAAACAATTCGCACAGCCCTATTCCACGAACAAATAAAATTACTTGAAATAACTGAAGAACAAATCTTTTCATCCGAAGAGTTCTCAAAAATAAAAAACTCAATCTTAGGAGCCGAAAAGATTTTTGTCGGACAAGTTCGAAACAATCAGTTATATAACACAAAAGAATTTTCAGTTCAAAAAATAGAACAAGTCAATCCAGATATTCTGATAAAAGAGTTAGAAACCAAGAAATAATTTATTTCTCAACACAATAATTATTATATACTCTGTGCCATAACCCGAAACATGGCTAAAAAAGAGAAAGAAGAAAAAATCATAGAGGATGAAAAAAAATTAACAGATGTTCCGGGAATTGGACCAGGAATTGCTTCCAAACTTGAAGCTGCTGGAGTTTATGATTTAATGGGATTAGCAGTTATGTCTCCTCCGACTTTATCAGAAATGGCTGGCGTGGGAGAAGCAGTAGCTCGAAAAGCGATTCAAGCAGCACGCTCAATGATGAATCTCGGTTTTATGTCTGGAGAAGACTTCGCGAAAAAGAGAGAGAATGTAAGATACATAACAACTGGAGCTGTCTCTCTAAACAATCTTCTTGGAGGAAAGGGAGTAGAAACCGGTTCAATAACTGAAGCATATGGTGCATTTGGTTCCGGAAAAACTCAACTCGCTCTAACTCTTTCAGTAAATGTGCAACTCCCTGAAGAGCAAGGCGGTGCGGCGGGAAAAGCAGTTTATATTGACACAGAAGGAACTTTCCGCCCGGACAGAATACGCCAAATGGCAGAAGCGATGGGTGCATCTCCCGAAAAGGTATTGAAAAATATTTTAGTGGCAAGAGCATTTAGTTCAGATCATCAAATTTTACTTTTAGATAAAGTAAACGAGATGATAAAAGACGGCGAGCCAATAAAATTGGTCATAATTGATTCAATAACTGCACACTTCAGGGCAGAATTCTCCGGAAGAGGTCAACTTGCAGACAGACAGCAAAAACTAAACCGTTACCTACACAATCTTCAAAAAATTTCAGACCAACACAACCTTGCAGTATTTATAACAAATCAGGTAATGTCAAATCCGGCTGTGATGTTCGGAGACCCCACAACAGCAATAGGAGGAAATATTCTCGGACACGCATCAACATATAGGATGTATTTTCGGCGCGGAAAGGCAGGCTCAAGAGTTGCAAAACTGATAGATTCCCCAAACCTTCCCGAAAACGAAGCGCAATTTTATTTAACGGAAGCAGGAATAAAAGACGAAGGATAAGATTTAAAACAAAAAACTCCAGATAGATGTATGAATCCTGAATTTAAAAATGTCCTATCAGAAAAATTTCTGAACAAAAATAATATTTTAAAAGCGAAAGAAAAATTCAAATCTGCAAAACCTTACCAGCACATTCAAATAAAAAATTTTCTGAAAAAAGAATATGCTGAAAAAATTCTCTTAGAAGCAGAAAAACTGAAATTCAAGGAAAAAGAGTCCGATTTATTTTCATTTAAACAAACAGATGATTTATACTTTTCAAAAAATCAGTTCATAAAGAAATTTCACTCGGCTTTTTGCTCCCGGAAATTCTTTAATTTTATTTCAGAGATTACTGGAGAAAAATTTAGCGGAACTATGGACATGTCTGCAACATTATATGAATCCGGCTCATTCCTTCTTCCTCACGACGATAAACTCGATGGAAGAAAAATAGCATACATCTTATACTTATCAAAGAACTTTTCGCAAAAAGATGGTGGCTCGTTTATAGTTTACAACTCAAAATCAAATCACCCTACAACAACTGCAAAAAAATATCTTCCTGACTTCAATTCATTGCTCCTATTCAAAGTCTCAAAAAATTCTTTTCACGAAGTAGAAGAAAATATTTCATCAAAAAAAAGATACGCAATTGGAGGGTGGATAAAATAATGATTAGCAAAATTTACACAAATGAAAAAATCTTGGAAATTCTAAAAGAGGAATTTGAAAAGTCAGGAATCCTGAAGCTTGAAAGTTTTTTTTCAGACACAGATTACAAAAAAATAGAAAAATCAGTAAAAAACATAAAATTCAGGAGAAAAAAGATACCAGACAAATTATCTTTTCAGGAAGGAAAGTTATCAGAAGATAAAAATAAAGAGGTATTCCCAGAAGAACTAAAAAAATTTCTGAAGAAAAT
>CAYXWK010000056.1:0-4578 GCA_964468785.1 Candidatus Woesearchaeota archaeon | reverse complement strand
ATCACCATATGCAGGCTTACGAAACGAGGGCATTTAAATTTTGTTGGAAAATAATTTAAATGCAGTTTTGTTAGATAGGCTATGAGGATAAGTGAATTTACCGGTCTTGAAAATTATGTTAGCAATCAGTATGTTCTTGCTTTTCTTGTTTTACTTATCTCTCTTTTTGTTTTGAGAGGAATTTTGGCAGTTTTTCAGAAATTGGCTTTGAGACTTTCGTCAAAAACAAAAACTAACATTGACGATGAGATTATCGGACGTTCTAATCATCCTCTGACGTGGTTATCATTTCTTATAAGTATAAGACTTTCTCTCGAAGAGCTTTCTCTGATTTTTTCGATTGAAAATACATTAACTTTGTTAATCTATACAGGAATAGTTTTCAATGTGTTTTTTATTGTTTATGTAGTTATTGATGCATTATTTTTCTCGGCAGTAAGAAAGGTTTCTGCGAAGTCTAAAATAAAAGTTGATGAAAGTCTTATCTCACTTGGAAAAGATATGGTGAAGTTTTCTCTGATAATTATTTCGGTTTTGTATATTCTGGATTTGTGGGGATTTGAAATACTTCCTTTGCTTGGAGCTTTGGGAATTGCAGGAATTGCTGTTGCGCTCGCTTTACAACCTACTTTGGGAAACATTTTCTCTGGAATTTCTATGGTTCTTGATAAATCTGTAAAAGTGGGGGACTGGATTGTTATCGACGAAAACACGAAAGGAATAGTTCAGAAGGTCGGAATAAGGAGCACAAAAATAATTTCTTTTGATAATGAAATAATTATTATTCCGAACACGCGACTTGCGGACAGCAGAATACAGAATATTTCTTTGCCTGAACCGAAGGCGAGAGTTGTTGTTCCGTTCAGCACAGCGTATGGGTCTGATATCGCAAAAGTCAAAAAAATAGTTGTAGCAGAAATAAAAAAAGTCAATTTCTTGATGAAAGATTTTGAACCTTTAGTTCGTTTTACGGAGATGTCTAATTCTTCTCTTAATTTTAAGGCGTATTTTTATGTAGATTCCTATCAAAATAAATTCGGAGCGATTGATGAGGCAAATACCCGAATTTACAATGCTTTGAACAAGGCAGGAATTTCTATTCCATTCCCTCAAATGGATGTTCATTTGAAAAAAGATTAATTTTTTCCCGTAAGTTCTTTTTGATTTATCCAGAGAATTATTGCGACGGGGAGAATAAATAGCCAGTTAACCAAAAATGTAAGGGCGAGACAGAGCAGAGCAATGAGCGAGAGCAATATCACTTTTTTATTTGGCTTTCTTTTTGTTTTCATTTTAGGTAAAATCCTCTCGTCCAGCTCACGCAGAGCGAAGCTCTGCGGTTTCTTCAATTCTTACGAATAGAAGTAATCGAACTGGAATATTTTTTTATTCTGGAATAAAAAATCCCCTCGCCCAGAATCGAACTGGGAATCTTCCGGGCTCTGCAAGAGCTGAAAGATTGGCTAATCGTGTTTCATTCTTATCTCCACGAACTCTATGAGTTCGGTTTAGGAGAATGTCCACACTATTCTACAGCCGGACGCTTTAACCGCTAAGCTACGAGGGGTTATATTCTTAGAAATTTTCAGTTATTAAAAGTTTGTGGTTTGGCGCGTTAGGTTTTTATATGCTGATTTTTTCTATTGTCAGTTTATGGCAGTTGAAAGTCCGTGGCACGATGTTGAAGTTGGCAAGAATGCGCCGGAGAAAATAAATGTTATAATAGAAATTCCTAAAGATTCAAAGATAAAATATGAACTGGACAAGGATAGCGGACTTTTGAAGCTTGATAGATTTCTTTACAGCGCAGCACATTATCCAGGCGATTACGGGTTTGTTCCGCAGACTCTTTGGGAGGACGGCGACCCTTTGGATGTTATTGTAATTACCGGAAGCCCTGTTTATCCAATGACTCTCGCCGAAGTCCGAGTCATAGGAGTTTTGCGAATGATTGACGGAAATGAGAAGGATGACAAGATTCTTGCAGTTTATGATTGTGACCCGAGATTTTCCGAGATTGAAGGAATTAAAGATATTCCAAAACATATAATGCTTGAGTTAAAACACTTTTTTGAAACTTACAAACAGCTTCAGGGCAAGGAAGCAAAAATTCTGCAGATTCTTGATAAAAAAGATGCGTGGAAAGATATTGAACTCGGTCAAAGACTTTATGATATGAAGTTCAGAGTTGAGAAACTTAGCCAGAAAGTGATTAATTAGTTTGTCTGTATAATCTTACGGAACTTGTGAGGGTTAATTTGATAATTCATCCTTCTTGATATATAGCATATAAACGATTAAGAAACTATTTCTCTTAGAACTACTATTTAGTTACTAAAATAATAAATCTTTTGCATATTTTTGATAAATTATACAATAAAAAGACTATACGGAGATATGTAGGAGTTAATTATCTATTCGTCTAAAAACTTCTAGAAAAACAGATTATGGTTTTTGAAACTATCCGTCAGCGCAACCTGTAACCCAGTTAGTTGTTATTGGCGGTTTTCTTCCGGTTACATAAATCCAGCCATAAACATATCTATTTGAGCAGAACATTGCATAAGAACTGACTTCGTCAGTTTCTCCGTAAGACTCATCAAAATTCATTGGAGTTAATTCAGGGTCATCGGCAGAAACCAACGCAGTTCCCAAAATGCTGAACAGAAATATTGCGGACAAAATGACTGCAACCGATTTTATCATGTTTTTTAGAGGAGTTTAATCTTTATAAACTTTTCTCGTTTCGTTGTATTCTCTAATTGCTTCATTTATTCTTTGTTTAACTTTTTGAGAAGTATCGGGGGCGAAATAAATTTGGTTTATTTCTCCACGAATATCGTCTTTACTTCTTGTTATATCTAAAAATGCTCCCACATATCCTTTTTCTTCAACTGGACTGGTTCTAATAGGATTTTCTGGTAGTTCTCCAGTTTGAGGATTGTAAGCTAATCTAAGTTGAAGATACTGAGGGTCTTCTGCAAATGCAATTTTGCAAACCATTTCATCTAACGAATTTGTTATCTTATTTGCGTCGTTTCTGGCATTTTTCATATAAGATTACTACTTCATAGTTACTTAAATCTTTCTATTTAGAGGGGTTGTTAGATAATCCTAATAATCTTAGCGGTCGTCTAACAATTTTTTAGCAGTATCAGTAAACTTTTTATATCTCTGCCCAGTTCTATTTTTATGAGAAAAACGGAAGTATTAGTGAGATACCAATCCGGAGAAGGAGAAAACATAAGAGTTGAAACCGGAGAACTCGTGAACAGAGGCGTAGATATAAACGATTATGGGAGAAATTACGGAAGAGTTTCAACAAGAGTCTATGTAGACGGCAGATTAGAGAGAGAATATACTGATGAAGAAGAGATACTTGACTTTTCAGATATTCCTTTACTCACCAACCGCCTCGAAAGACTAAAAAATGTACGGGCATCCTCTGATGAATTAATTTCGTTAATAGATACCTACATAGCAGACGCTTTGAATAGAAAAGAACGAGAGGCAGAAGAATCCAACTTTTGAGATTAAGTAGTAATAATCTTCTCCTTTTTTGTTAGGATGATTGTGTGTTCTGCTTGTGCAACTTTCTTCTTGGACTCCTCAACAAGCTGTGCGTAATGATGCAACAATCCTGCCTCTTCAATTCTTTTTAATGCGATTAGTGCGCGAGTTCCGAATTTCTTCACGAGCCATCTTGAACAAAACGGAAGAGTTTGATATTCTTTTTTTATGTAATTCAAAATCTCGCGTGCAAAGGGATCGCGAACTTGACCTTCTTTTTCCAAATGATAAATTCCTGACGGCTTTCCATCTTTCACTCTCCCAACGCCGAGAGTAGCGAATGGTTCTATCGCAAAAAGTCCCTCGCCAATTTCAATTTCCTGATGATTGTCATAATTAGGAATCGTCAAACCAGAATGCAAATCATACAAATCAATCGAATGCCCTGATAGATTAATTACTGGCTGAAAACCCTCTGCTTTAATAATCTTCTCGATTTCTGCGCCAATTTCTTTTAACTTAGTTTTAGTAGAAAGAATTGCAATCGCGCCGTCTAAAGCTTTTTGCGCGGAACCGATTAATTTTTTATTTTCTTCCGAATTTTCCAAATCGATTGAGAAAGCGGAATCGGCGATAAATCCGTCTATGTGTGCGCCGATGTCAACTTTCAGGAGTCCATGCGCTTTTGTTTCGTCGTTGAATGAAGGAGTGTAGTGTGCGGCGACTTCGTTTATTGAGAGATTTACAGGGAATGCCGGTTTTCCGCCGAGTTCAATTATTTTATCTTCTATTTTTTCTGCAATTTCTAATAAAGGCATACCTGAAATAATTATTTCGCGCGCGAACTTTTTCGCTTCGCGGACAATTTCTCCGGCTCTTTTTGATTTTTCTAAGTTGAACTTTTCTTCATTCTGTAGAATATCTTCTTCGGTTTTTTTCTTAGGTATTTGTGGAATTTTTTTAATCGCGACTTTAGACAGGGATTTCGGAATTGTTTTTGGTTTTGGTGCGCTGGATTCTCCTCCGTATGTTTTTTCTGTCATTTTTATTTATTGAATGGATGTCTTT
>CAYXWK010000055.1:0-4618 GCA_964468785.1 Candidatus Woesearchaeota archaeon | reverse complement strand
TTAGATATCACAAACTAAACTTTTTTCCAAAGTGTCCTACAAACGGAACTTCTTTCATCTCGCCCGAAAGTGCATAAATCCAGCTAAAAAGCCAAAGAACAAATACGACCACCGTCAAAGCAAAACTAACAATCCATCCAATTATCGGAAAAATTCCAACAATCATTTGTAAAACGCCCGCAACACAGCCCGTGATAAACACGACAAGAGATTGTTTCGCATAAAACAT
Organism: Candidatus Woesearchaeota archaeon; assembly: GCA_964468785.1. Classification (GTDB taxonomy): domain Archaea; phylum Nanobdellota; class Nanobdellia; order Pacearchaeales; family GW2011-AR1; genus UBA73. The sequence continues at coordinate 4,389 of CAYXWK010000055.1, read as the reverse complement.
CACATATTTATCCTCTTTCCACGCAACAAGAGCAATTACAAAACCAATTATAGAAAGAAATGTCGTTATGAACGCACGCAATTTGTAATCTTCCTTATCTCTGGACAAACCCTTGGATTTTTTTACCTTTTTCTTAACCATAAACAATTCAAACATTCTTGTTATTTAAACCTTGCCACGCAAATAATTATAAAAGATAACTCAGATATCTGATTAAAAACTCTCTCGAAGAAAACTGATTTGTAATTTCTCCAACATACATTCTTTCAGAATAAACAAATCATTAAATATTTATCAAATTTCTCTAAAAAATGAAAAACCCTCCGCTCGCTCATAAAATGCGTCCAAGAAATTTAGAAGAATTTATCGGGCAGGAACATCTTCTCGGAAAAAATAAACCGATACGTGTTGCAATAGAAAACAGAAATCTTCCTTCCTCAATAATCTTATGGGGTCCTCCGGGTTGCGGAAAAACAACTCTTGCGAAACTAATCTCCCGTTTAACTGATTGTGAATTTATAGAAACCTCCGCAGTTTCAGCCGGAAAAGAAGACATAAAAAAAGCAATCAACAAAGCAAGTTTATTCAACAAAAAAACAATCTTATTCCTTGATGAAATACATCGTTTCAACAAAGCACAGCAGGATTTTCTTCTCCCATATGTTGAAAACGGAACGATTTTTTTGATTGGAGCCACAACAGAAAATCCATCTTTTGAAGTAATCTCTGCTCTTCTTTCACGCTCACGAGTTTACATTCTTGAGCCACTCACAGAAGATTTAATAGAAAAAATAATTTTGAATGCTCTAAAAGATGAAAGAGGTCTTAACAAAAAAGCAGAACTCAGAGAGCAAGAAATTAGACTGATTGCTCAATTATCAAACGGAGACGCCCGCGCCGCGCTAAATATTCTTGAGTTAGCTTATTCTCTTGCAAAAAAATCAGAAGACGACCAAAAAACAATCACCGAAGAAGACATCCTTAACAGCGCACAAAAAACTCTTCGTTACGATAAAGACGGAGAAGAACACTACAATATAATTTCCGCCCTGCACAAATCAATGCGCGATTCAGATGTTCAGGCGTCAATTTATTGGACAATGCGAATGATTGAAGGAGGAGAAGACCCAAAATATATCGTAAGAAGAATGATTCGTTTCGCTTCTGAAGATATAGGAAACGCTGACATTGAAGCGCTAAAGTTGGCGATAGCAGTAAAAGATACTATAATGTTTCTTGGGATGCCGGAATCGAATGTCGCGCTGGTCCAGCTCGCAATCTATCTTGCAAAAGCTCCAAAGTCAAACGCAGCATACGAAGCTGTTCAAAAAGCGAGAGAAACAATAAAAAAAACTGGAAATCTTCCAGTGCCCTTGCACTTAAGAAACGCACCAACGAGATTAATGAAAGAAATAGGTTATGGGGCTGGTTACAAATATGCGCACAATTACAAAAACGCAAAAGTTGAACAAGAACACCTTCCAGAAAAAATAAAAAACGAAAAATGGTTTGACGAAGAAAAAGATAGAAAATAATTCTTTAATTAATTCTCGACAAAGGCGGTAAATGATATCTCACAAATTTCCGCTCTTTCGAATTGAATTATACAAAAATTCAAAATAATCTCCACCTATCGTCTTAAACATCTTCTCAACAATTAACTCCGGAGTGGAATTAGCCAGTTTTCCCAATACTGGATTGTGATTCACAACAAGCTCATTTTTTTCATCAAGTCCAACGGCCTCTATTCCATCAATTCTCGCACCCTTCGGAACATTTTTCTGTATCTCCTGTCCAAGATGTGTCGCAATTACTATGAAACAATTTTTTCTGATAAAATATTCCGCCGTTGCGGAAATCATTTTTCCTGCAACTCCAGGTTCAGTAACTGCTTCAATTTCGTCAGCCAGAATTAAAGTTTTATCATCAATGGAAATTTCGGACATCTGCGTCAAAAGCGTTTCAAAGGCCCCTTTACTCATTGAACCTTTATTTTTTGCAAAATAATAAATCTGCGAAAAAATCGGTGAAGAAAATTTTCCATATATCGGCAATCCAGACTGATGAAAAGTAACTGCCTGAATCAAATGTTCAAGTAAAGTGGTTTTACCTCCGCTGTTCGCTCCAGTAAGAATCGAACATCTGTTCTCCAGATTGAGATGGAAATCAATCAACTGCGGACTTTCAAGAAATAAATTCTTCGCCTCAACTAATTCAAAAGTTTCTCCCACCTCTGAAAAATTTTCTCTCTTACTAATCCATTTGGAAATTCCTGCCTTGAAATCAAAAAGAATAATTCTCTCCTCCAGCTCCCTGAACTTTCTTGGCAAAAGAGAAAGTTCTTTAGATTTCAATTTTATCTTCTCTGCCACTGAAGTAAACTCTGTCAGACTTTGCTTCCTTAATGTTTTTTCGAGTTCATTTTCATCAATAATTACCGGAATAGTTTTAAGAAACAAATTGGCAGGTAAATTAGTTCTTGCGATAGCTTCATCAACAATGATTTTAAGTTCCGGAGGTATCGCACCACGACTTATTACTTCAATGAGAGAACTTCCACTTACAGTCATCTGCATAATCTTAGAACTTATTTCAGTCTTAACACTCTCAAGAGCCACTTCGACTTGTTCCCTAGTAATTCTGTCAGGATTCTTCTTTTCAAGAAGATAATTCAAGGAATAAATTTCCTCAACCAGCTTAGTAGTCTCAGCATCAAGAGAGTTATTTTTCAAAATTTCAAGTGCATCCTTCCACTGAGAAAGTAATTCTACAAATCTTTCAGGATACGCCTCGTCAATATTTTTCAAGAAAACAGTCTGCGGAAGTCTCTCTAAAACTCTCGAATAATTTTCGCATTCCAAAACCTGGACGATATCTGAATCTTCAAGTTCTGAAACATCTCGTTCATTCAAAAGAATTTTAACGGGCACACCTATTTTCTGAAGTTTTACAAATGTAGACTCGTCCTCAGTAATCACCACGACCCCGTATGGAGGTCTCCACGAAACTCTCGAAAGTTTAACCTCTTTCATAAAACTGTTTTCCAGATTGCGCCCAATCTCTGAAAAAAACTTTCTGCGTTTCAGGATTTCTTGTTCATCACTTGTTGGAATAAATTTATTCAGGATATTTGAAGTTTCAGGAAAAATAAAATTTTTGGAAATATCGGAGAAAATCTTTGTCTGAACTGCCTTAGCGTCCCGAGTTTTGAAAATGTCCGCCCCATTTTTCTTTATCGAACTCTTGTTTTTACTAAATGGCGATAAAGAGTTTCCGGAAATAAAATCAATCAGCTCATTTTCCATCAGAAAAAGAAATCTCTTTGATTTTAAAGCTTTGTCGTGCAGAAGTCAAAACATTTATAAAATATTTTTTGTAGAAAAAAACATGAAGAGTTCCTCACAAATCATAATTTTCACAATTGTAACTATAATTTTGGTTATGACTCTAGTTTTTTCAGTGGGAAACAATCCTTCCACGGCGGGAGAAGAAACTATCCAACCCACACAAACAAACCAGCAAATCGGACAAAATCAGGAAGTTTTTTCGGAAAAAATCTCACAGGAAGAGCTTTCAAAACACAACTCAAAAAATGACTGCTGGATTTCTTACGAAGGAAAAGTTTACGATTTGACTTCATTTCTTCCGTTTCATCCCGGAACATCTCAAGCAATAGAACCATTTTGCGGAACGTCTGCTGAATTTGAAAGCGCGTTCTCACAACAACACGGACAAACAAAATTACAAGACCTATTTAGAGAAGGAACTTACAAAGGAGAATTGGAATGAACGCAAAACAACTATCTCCCTTTGTTCTTAGAGTAGGAATTTCAATAGTATTTCTCTGGTTCGGATTCTCGCAACTGAAAAATCCAGTTCAGTGGGCAAGAATGATTCCGGAATATGCGACATCTCTTTCACCATTTTCTGCGAATACTCTTGTCTATATGCACGGGATTTTAGAAATATCTATGGCGACACTTCTTCTTCTCGGACTTTATACAAGAACAGCTTCTCTGATTCTCGCATTGAATCTCTTCCACATAGTTCTGATAGTAGGATACGGACCGATAGGTGCAAGAGATTTCGCACTCGCTTTGGCAACACTCTCAATTTTTCTACGCGGTGCAGACGATTTCTGCTTAGATAAAAAAATCTCTGAGAAAAAATGAAGGGTAATAATCTCTATTTCACAACAATTGGTTGAATATAACTAGAATTAAAAAACTATCTCGCAGAATCAGCCTGCTTTTCAGCATCATTCTTCTTTGCAACAGCAAAGCTTTCCATATTTCCTTCGGACGCTTTTATTATTTCGTCCGCAAGAGTATCGACAATCTTGCTTTTCTTTCCAAAAGAGCGCTGATAAGCCCCCTGAACAATCCATCT
>CAYXWK010000054.1:0-4675 GCA_964468785.1 Candidatus Woesearchaeota archaeon | reverse complement strand
GACATCGGGACTATACAATCATTCACGACAGCGAAAAAGAAAAAACCAGCTTTTATTTTTTCATTTGTGAAAAATGGAGTCCTGACCACGGAGGAAATCTCGTATTTAGAGAAAAAAATGGAAAAGTATTTTACATAACACCGATGAAAAACACTCTCTGCCTGATAAAAAAAAGAAAAAACTGGCAAAAATTTTTTCAATACATAAATCACCTCTCTGAAAAAAAAGAAATAATAATAATCGAAGGAAATCTTAAATAATCATATGTTCTACTACTGGAAAAATGAAAGAAAAAGGTCTGACTGAAAAAGAGGCTAAGGATGCTTTAGAAAAATATGGCAAAAATGAAATTCACGATTTGAACAAGACTTCTGCTCTAAAAATATTTCTAAGACAGATAAAGAGCAATTTTATAATTTATCTTCTTGCGTTTGCAACCGCGCTCTCATTTTTCGTCGGTAAAAACCTTACAGGATTTGTAATCCTTGGAGTAATAGTTGTAATAGTGATTACCGGATTTGTACAGGAGTATCGTGCAGAAAAAGCAATAGCCTCTCTAAAAAAAATGATTACTCCGGTATCGGTAGTTATCCGAAACGGAAAAGAAATTGAAATGCCTTCAGAGAGCATAGTTCCAGGAGACATTTTGATTTTAAGAAGCGGAGAGAAGATTCCTGCAGACTGCATAATTTTAGAACAAAGAGAGTTACAGGTAAATGAATCAATTCTTACAGGAGAATCCAGAGAGATAAACAAAAAAGAAACAAAATATCTTGAAAAATTCGGAGAAGAAAACAAAGTGTTCATGGGCACATTCATAGTTAACGGAAAATGTGTTGCAAAAGTAATTCACACCGGAATGAATACGAGGTTTGGAAAAATTTCCGGAATGATTTCCGAAGCAGAAAAGGAACTTCCACTGCAAAAAAAAGTGAATAAAATAGCAAAATACATGGCAATTCTTGGAACAACATTTGCAATACTTTCAGGAATTATAATGATTCTTCATTCAAAACCTTTTGACAACACAATACTTATTGAAGCACTAATAATCGTAATAGCAATAGCAGTTTCTTCTTTTCCAGAAGGTTTTCCGGTCGTATTGATAACTGCGCTCGCTCATGGAACTTACAAAATGGCTAAACGCAACGCAATAGTCAACAGAATGTCGATTATAGAAACCCTTGGAGAAACAACAGTCATATGCTCCGACAAAACTGGAACAATAACGAAGGGAGAAATGACTGTGAAAAAAATATTCTTCGATGGAAAAATGGCGGAAGTGACCGGAACCGGATACGGTTCTGAAGGAGAATTTCTTATTGATGGAAAAAAAATAGATGTAGAAAAAGAAAAAGTCCTATTCAAATTGATAAAAACCGGAGTTCTCTGTAATGACGCAAACATAGAACGCGGAGAAGAAAAGAACTACAAAATAATCGGAACTCCTACTGAAGCATCTCTCCTTATAATGGCTGCAAAATCCGGTTGCAATAAAAACAGCTTTGAATTTTCAGTCGAAGAAGAAATTCCTTTTAGCTCTGAAAAAAAAATGATGAGCGTTCTTTGCAGAGAAAAAAGAGAATTAAACATTTACTCAAAGGGAGCTCTTGAAATAATTCTGAAGAAATGCAAATTCATCCAGAAAGAATCAGGAATTTTCACACTGACTGAAAAAGAAAGAAACAGAATTCTCTCTCTGAATAAGGAGATTACCACAAAATCCTACAGAACTCTCGCCCTCGCATACAGAAAAACGGAGACAAAAAACAAAGAGTTTCTTGAAAAAGAACTTATTTTTCTCGGTCTTGTAGTAATAGAAGACCCTCCAAGAGAAGAAGTGAAAGAAGCAATACAAACATGCATAACTGCAGGAATAAAAGTTAAAATGATAACTGGAGATAACAAAGAAACTGCGATATCTGTTGCGAAACAAATAGGTCTTGAAACAAAAAAAATTCTCGAAGGATTTGAAATAGATAATTTAACTGAAGAAGAATTAACAAAAATAGTTTCAGAAGTAACAATTTTTGCGCGCGTTCGACCAGAACATAAGCTTCGAATAGTACGCGCATTGAAAAACAACGGCGAAATAGTAACCATGACTGGCGACGGTGTAAACGACGCACCCGCTCTTAAAGAATCACAAATCGGAGTGGCTATGGGGAAAAATGGGACTGATGTTTCTCGCGCAGTAGCCGACCTTACGCTAAAAGATGATAATTTCGCCACAATAGTTGAAGCAATAAAAGAGGGTAGGACAATTTTTTCAAATATTCAAAAATTTTCTACATATCAAATTTCAATAAACTTCTCACAAGTCGCACTCATATTTCTCGCAATACTAATAAATCTGCCTTTGCCGTTAATTGCAATACAGATACTTTTCATGAATCTCTTTTCTGATGAAATAATCGCCATAACTCTAGCGTTCAGCAACCACTCAAAAGATATAATGACTTCCTCTCCTAAAAAAAACAGGCAAATAATTTCCAAGCCTTTGTTAGGAATGCTTTCCGTAGCAGGAATTTTCATGGCTCTTGTGGCTCTGTTCGTTTTTAGACAATCCATATCGGACGGAAATTCAATTGAAGAAGCCAGAACTATTACTTTCGCATCAATGGTAATTTTCGGTGTTGCAAACGCATTCAACTTCCGTTCATTTAGAAAAAGAGTCCTCACTCGCTCACCTTTCGCAAACACAACACTATTCGTAGGAGCAATTATTTCTATATTAGGAACTCTCTTAATAATATACTCTCCTCTAAGAAAATTCTTTGAGACATTGCCTCTGCAACTGACTGACTGGATTCTTCCACTAACTGCCGCAATAATCCTTATAGGAATTTTTGATGTGATAAAAACTCTCAACAAAAATTCAAAGTTCTTTGATTTTCAAGACATTTAAAATTATTAACTTTCAAGAACATCTCCATCAATAATAACAATTTTGTTGACTCCCTTTACGTATCTGTAATTAACTATTGCTCCCTTTGCATCAAACTTCCCTTTTTTATCCAACCTTATTTTCAAGCTTTCTATTCTATTCTGCCCAAGAAGAACGTCCTCCACTTTCCCAATGAAATTTCCATTAGCTGAATAAACTTTTTTGTTTAGCAAATCACGAACATTATTTTTCAAGTGAAGTTTATTTTTTTTAACTCTCCATGCAACCTTATTTTTTAGAACAATTAACAAACAAATAACTGATATGACCATTAGAGTAAATAAAACTCCTCCGCCATATTGAGAAGTACCTTCCACAACTCTTCCAAAAATATTTTTTCCGATAAGGACAAATAGAATAACTCCGCTTAATAAAACGACCAAGAAAAAAACAAAGCGTTTAATTCTCTTTTCTTTTCCTTCATTTCCCAGATAGTTTGAATATTTTTTTTGTTTGAAAAGATAATAGAAAAAAACAGCTATTGGAATAATAAATAGAATTAGATAAGTAATATAAAATCCTTTCAGAAGTTCAGCAATTGTTTTAAATCCTTGAGAAGATTCTCCAATTTTTCCATCAACAACCTTAATACTTTGTTCTGCAAACGCCCTCTGTAAATTACCGTATAGAACATCAACTCTAATAGTATACTCTCCGTCAATTAAAGCCACATCATCAATTTTTTTCTGATAAGACAAATCTCCCTGAATCGCTTTTGTTTCAATCTGGCTGAAAATCTCATAACCTTCTTTATTTATCAAAGAATACTTTACATGAACATCAATTTTTTCATTCCCGAAAGTTTCAGTCAGCGCAACATTAAAGATAAGATGGCGATTTTGTGTAAGCTCAAGCTGATTTATTTTCAATGACACGTCAAAAAGAGCTTCAGAACATTCCATTTCCTCCCGCGGTTTGTTCAGCTCAATACCTGCACATTCTCCAATCATCCCGCATTCTCTTTTCTGCAATCCTCCAGAACACAAACTCCACGGAGTGCAATCCCATATGTAGTTACATGTTTTTTCTATGATGGTTGTAGTGGATGCTCCCCCTCCGCCTGGAGAATTCGCGCTCGAAGTAGAAGGAGTAGTAGTGGGTTGTTCCGTTAACTCAAAATAATCCAACACGCTTGCAATCGCTCCAGTAGAACTATTTGCATACAAAGTAACGTTATATCTTCCAGCTATTGAAGGAGGACTATAAGTAACAAACTGATTATTCACAAGAGAAACTATCTGCTCCTGACCGTTCGGAGAAATTATTTTAGCCCATACGCTTTGTGCATTCAATGCAGAAATAGACAAACTAATTGTTGAACCTACAACTGCAGTTTTCGGAGAAATTGAATAAGAAGAAACGCTGACAGTCACATAATAAGGAGTATTCTCAAAAAACCCTACATTTGCCGTGTAAGAATTTGAATCCGCATTTCTTGTTCCAGACTGCGCCACAGATAAAGAAATTGCATCAAAACTGCTTGACGAAGAGTAAGAAGAGTCAATTCCTGTTCCAAATACTCCAAGAGAATAACTTGACGAATTGGCAGTTAATGCTGAAATAATCTGACTTGCAAAAACAAAAGCAATTACGAAAAAGAATATCTTTTTTTTCATTTTAGCCAATCAAGACGAATGCGTCCACACCGATGTTTAGAATTTGGTTCTCACTTGGATAATTCAAGTTTTTAGTAGATATTTGAACGTTGAAAGTAGTAACACCAAGACC
>CAYXWK010000053.1:0-4696 GCA_964468785.1 Candidatus Woesearchaeota archaeon | reverse complement strand
AGAAGATTTCAAATGGGATTGGACAAGAAAAAAAGGGCTCGCTTGTGCGGGTCGGGACGTTTCTCTCTGGGGCTCCGACGACGGGGACTTGGACAGGTCTAACGTCAATGGCAGGGTGGTCGTCGTTCGTGCCGAAGGCACTCCTGCAAAAATTTTGGAGCAGAAATTAGATAATTGTGCTTCTGCGAGGCAAAATTATATAAATGGTTTAAAGAAATTACGAGAACAAATTGACGCTGATTTAAGTTAAGCATAAAATTATAAATTATAAATTTCTAATATATCTCCTAGCCATTCGGCCGGGCCACACGCTCTTTTGTTATGGCTTTTCATCTGAAAAGTTATGAAATACAGCTGTGACCTCTCCATTAATGTGGAACGAAACGGCAGTGACGAGCGTTAGCACTCAAATAGTAAAATATAGATTAGTGAGTGTGAATGCGAGTATGAAGACAAAAGGGCTATAAGTTGTCGCTTGTGCGAATCGGAACGATTCTAACTGGAACTCCAACAACGAGGACTTGGACAGGTCTAACGACAATGGCAGAATGACTCGGTCGGCTAGGGTTATTATGAACAACCTCTACGAAAAAATCTACGACTTTGATAATCTCTATTTATCTTACAAAAAAGCAAGAAAAGGAAAAACTAAAAAACTTTACGTAATTAAATTCGAGAAATATTTGGAAAGAAATTTATTGGATTTGCAATTTGAACTAAAAAATCAATTTTATTCCCCCTCGCCTATGCAAACATTCATTTTGCGCGACCCCAAAACCCGCAAAATCTCAAAAGCAGATTTCAGAGACAGAGTTATTCATCACGCGCTAGTAAATATCTTGGAACTCATTTTTGAAAAGTCTTTTATCTTCGATTCCTACGCAAACAGAAAAGGAAAAGGAACTTTATTTGCAATACAACGTTTTGATAAATTCATCAAAGAAGTTTCAAAAAACAACACCGCTCCTTGTTTCATATTGAAAGCAGACATCAAGCATTATTTCGAAGAAATTAATCATGAGATACTTTTGCAATTAATTAAAAGAAAAATTTCTGATGAAAAAGTTATTTGGCTAATCGAGAAAATCGTTGAGCCGAATACAAATGGTAGGAAGAGAGACTATGAAAAAGGTTTGCCTTTAGGAAATTTAACTTCACAATTTTTCGCAAATGTTTATCTTAATTATTTTGATAATTTTGTTAAAAGAAGATTAGGAACAAAATATTATATTCGCTACGTCGATGACTTCATTATTTTACACAATTCAATAAAACGGCTTGAAATATGGAGAGAATGCATCAAAATCTTCCTTAAGAAAAAATTAAAATTAGAATTACATCCAGATAAATGTTCTATATTCTCTTTTCACCGAGGAGCAGACTTTGTCGGTTTCAGAAGTTTTTATTATTTCAAACTATCAAGGAAAAGAAATATAAGGAAGATTTTAAATAAAATTCAGGATTATCACAAAGGCGAATTATCAAAAGAACAACTTTTAGAAATTCACCAAGGTTGGCAAGCGTATGCAAAATGGGCAAACACTTTCAAATTAAGAAAGAAGATTGTTAAGAAGATTTATTCCAAATAATCAGGCAACAAACTCCATCTCGCTAACTTTCTTCTGCCCATCAACATCGACAATCCTCTTAACAATTCCCTTTCTAATCGCCATCGACCTCATTTCTTCCGGCGTTTTAGCGTTCGAAGGAATTTCAATATTCTTTATTTCAATTGTATGATTAATCTTAATCTCTGAAAAATCCGGAAAATCAAAAAACAAATCTTTAACAAGTTCAACATCGGAAGTTTTCAACGAACAAAAATCTGCTTTAGGTCCTTCGTCGTCTTTTGATTTATTTCCGGGTTTAGCACTCTTCGGCGCTTTCGCTTTTATTTTCAATTCTCCATTTGGAAAGGAAAAAGACAATGCATAAAATGCTCTCGGAAATTCTTTCATAAGTTTCAAAACTTCTTTTGCATCAAGTTCACAGTTAATCAAATGTTGTTTCACTCCTGCGAACTGCTTAACTCTTTCAAACTCAACTTTTCCAGCCAGACTAAAAGTACAAATTATCGCCCCAGTCATCTTAACTTTTCCGGAAGTTTTCTCCAGACATCTCTTAACAAAATAATTCGCAAACTCCGCGCTCGATTTTATAGCCCACTTATCTTTCTGCTTTTTTCCCTCAAGAATGTACCTATTCTCGAAAACTCCTCGGGAAAATTTGATAAAATCTTCGTGTGCTCCTTCGCTTTCCCCAGAAAAAATCTGCCTCATTACATTTTCCATATCTCTAATTCTTTTTTCCGTTTATAATTTTTTCTAATCTTAATCTGCAAAAACTTATATAAGGCATTCACCTAATTACGAAATGGAATTAACTGATAGGGACATAAAAAGATTCGTCGTATTGCTGATGGTGGCAGTTTTGGCAATTCTCACATTCATGGTTGTTCGCCCAGTCATAACTGCAATATTGGCTGGTTTGATTCTCGCTTATATGTTTTTCCCCGTCTATAAAAGAGTTACTCGTATAGTAAAATATCCATCCATTTCAGCAGCAATAGTAAGTTTTCTTGTTCTCGTTCTGATTCTTCTTCCTGTCTGGTTTCTCACACCAATAATAATTCAGCAGGTCTTCCAGATTTTCCAGTTTCTTCAGCAATTAGATGTATCTGCTCTTTTGTCAAGATTATTCCCAAATATGACGGAGCAACTTCGTTCCCAAATAACTGTTACAATCGCTTCAGCACTAAGTAATGCAACATCTTCCCTTCTCAACGCTTTAGTAAATTACGTGGTCAATTTTGCGGCAATCGCACTCCAGGTTCTTTTGATAGCGTTCGTATTCTTCTTCGCCCTTCGCGATGAATCAAAATTCAAAGAATTTGTTTCAGGACTTTCTCCTCTCAAAAAAACTCAGGAAGAAAAAGTAGTAAAGCAATTCAAAGATGTAACGGACTCAATAATAAACGGACAGATTGTCGCAGGACTTTTGCAGGGAGTTCTTGCAGGAATTGGATTCCTTGTTTTCGGGGTTCCGAATGCATTAATCCTCACCGTAGTTTCCGTAGTTCTCGGAATAATCCCTTTGGTCGGTCCGGGCTTAGTTTATCTGCCAATCACGATATATCTTTACCTATACAGTTCTCCGGTAGCTGCCCTCATTTACTTAGTTTACAACATGGCGATAGTCTCTTCAATAGATAATTTAATCAGGGCTCATCTCGTGTCAAGAAAAACGCAGCTTTCTCAGGTGGTGGTTTTAGTCGGAATGATTGGAGGACTACTCATTTTCGGAATTTTAGGACTTATTCTCGGTCCGCTAATAATAGCCTATTTCATAACTTTACTGAAAGCATACAAGGATAAGACGCTCTCTAGCTTCTTCGAATACTGACTCTGTTCAAAAAATTACAATTCGCGCATTCAACGTTCTTGAACCCTTTCGAAACTCTCGTTTTTCCGCGTAGCTTTGAAAAACACTTTTTACAGAAATTTTTTTTCTTATCTCTCAAAGAAATTCTATATTTCATAGAAATTCTCTTTATTTTTTTCATCTCTTCTGGAGAAAAATCTCTTCCATCAAAAAATTTTTCAATTTGCTCCAGAACTTCACTCTTAGTCTTTTGCCTCTTCATAAATTGGAATGTCTAGAAAACCTTAAATACCCTTTTGTTCAGAAATTTATGAATACGGCCATAGCTTCCGGGAAACACCTGTTCCCTTTCCGAACACAGAAGTTAAGCCGGTTGCGTCTGTCGCGTTAGTCTCCGTCAAGAGGCGAAATGCAGATGCCGTATTCATCTTTTTGAATAAATTCTAAGTAGAAATCTTTAAAACTATCTTTCAATCTCTATTCATAGCAGGGGTAGCGAAGTGGTCAAACGCGACGGCCTCAAGAGCCGTTCCATCAGTTGGTTCGGAGGTTCGAATCCTCCCTCCTGCACTTCTTGGCTGAAAGTCAAGTCAAATCCTCTGGATTTGTGAACTCTACGCAACCGCGTAGCAATTATAGTTTTTCTGAACTCATAGAAGGTCTTTTTTCTAAAAAGAGCTTGTATAATCATCCCTCTTGCATTCCTATTAACTCGGATGATTCGTTCTAATATTCCATTTTTGTAAGAGCGATGGTCGTAAATTTTTTTAGCTATTTACCTCATTATAAAACACTAAGTTTAAAACTTCTTTTTAACCTCCATAAATATGCGCTCGTAGCTCAGCCCGGATAGAGCATCGGGGTCCTAACCCGAGGGTCGCACGTTCAAATCGTGTCGGGCGCATTAATTGACACGATTTTTCAAATGCGGAATTTCGTGAGAAATTACGACGCCGCGAATTCAAGGAATTTGCGTGCGCGTGTCGGGCGCATTAATTGACACGATTTTTCAATCTCTATTTCCCAAACTCTGGAAGTTTGAGTAATTGAACAATTCCAAATGCGCGGTAGGGGAATTGAACCCCTCTCTACTGCGTGGAAGGCAGTCATTCTACCGATAAACTAACCGCGCGTACAATTAGGTAGAACCGAAGGTTTTAAATTTTTGGATAGAACGAAGAAGAAAGAATTTTTTTCAATCTTTTCTTTGCCGCGTGAACTCTTGACTTCAATGTTCCGAGAGAAATTTTCTCTCTCGCAGATACCTCTTCATAGCTATTCATTTTGAGACAAATACTTTCAACAATTTTACGAT
>CAYXWK010000052.1:0-4711 GCA_964468785.1 Candidatus Woesearchaeota archaeon | reverse complement strand
TGAACTCGAGGTTGAAAAAAAATTAACAGACGTTCCTGGAATCGGTCCGGGAATTGCATCTAAACTCGAAGCGGCAGGCGTTTACGATTTAATGGGTCTCGCAGTTATGTCTCCCCCCGCACTTTCCGAAATGGCCGGCGTCGGAGAAGCAGTCGCGCGAAAAGCAATCCAGGCCGCGCGCTCAATGATGAACCTCGGCTTCATGTCCGGCGAGGATTTCGCAAAAAAAAGAGAAAAACTTCCTCAACATAACAACGGGCGAAGAATCCCTAAACAATCTTCTCGGAGGAAAAGGCGTTGAAACCGGCTCGATAACAGAAGCATACGGCGCGTTCGGTTCAGGAAAAACCCAAATGGCTCTCACTCTCGCAGTTAACGTCCAACTCCCAATAGAACAAGGCGGCGCGGAAGGAAAAGCAGTTTACATCGACACCGAAGGAACATTCCGTCCTGAAAGAATAAAACAAATAGCCGAAGCGATGGGCGCAAGTTCAGAAAAAGTTCTAAAAAACATTCTCGTAGCAAGAGCATTCTCATCAGACCACCAAATCCTTCTCCTTGACAAAGTAAACGAAATGATAAAAGACGGCGAACCAATAAAACTCATGGTCATCGACTCAATAACTGCACACTTCAGAGCCGAATTCGCCGGCCGAGGACAATTAGCAGACAGACAGCAAAAAATGAACCGCTATCTCCACAACCTTCAAAAAATCGCAGATTCAAATAACCTTGCAATCTTCATAACAAATCAGGTAATGTCAAACCCCGCAGTTATGTTCGGAGACCCAACAACCGCAATCGGCGGAAACATTCTTGGTCATGCCTCAACTTATCGTTTATATTTACGAAGAGGAAAAGCCGGCTCGCGAGTCGCAAAACTAATCGACTCTCCAAATCTTCCGGAAAACGAAGCGCAATTCTTCCTCACGGAAGCAGGAATAAAAGACGAAGGTTAATTAATGACAAGCGCGGCGAACAATTTCTCTGTGCAATCTCCAGCCCCTGTTTAACTTCTCGTGAATCTTGTCAAAATCCCCTCGAGAAACCTCGCCACATTCATTAATGCCCTTCAAAATCTCCTCCGCGATATAAAGCAATTCCAGGTTCAGATAAGATGCGGCAGCCCATCCGCTAAAAAACAATCTCTCATTTTTTCCATTAGCCGATTCCCTATATCTGTCTCTCATCAAACCGCGAGCATAACTATCAACAAAGAAACTCGCAGAACGCAATTGATTGCCAAAAAAACGCCCATTATCCGAAACGTATCGAACCGGTTCCGCACGAGTCAAAATCGCGCAATCCATCACCAAACTACTCTTCGGACTGCTTTAAACCTTTTGTAACCCCCCAAATACGCTAATTTATATACCCTCAAACTTTTGAAATATTAGAAAAGCAAGGAGGCAAAAATGCAAAGATTCGGCAACGGACCAAGACACGGCGGCGGCAGATTCGGCGGACCTAGAAGGAATTTCGGCCCAAGAGAATGGCACAAAGCAGTATGCTCTGAATGTGGCAATGAATGTGAAGTTCCATTCAAACCAACAGAAGGCAAACCAGTTTACTGCAAAGAGTGTTTCGCAAAGAGAAACCCACGACGCGACGAAGAGTAAAGCGTCTCATTATTTTATTTTTTCTTTCGTCTTTATTATACAACAAATCTATATAAATTTTAGAACCATCTACTTGAATGGTAGCTTGGGGTGGACTTTTGAGTTGGGCAATAGTGTTTCTGGTCGTAGCGCTCATAGCCGCCGTGTTCGGTTTCGGCTTCGTGGCAGGAACTTCCATAGAGATAGCAAAAATTCTCTTCTACATTTTCATAATCCTATTCGTAATAACAATCGTGATGCGTCTCGTCAGAGGTCGCTGGTAAAATGCCTCCTCGCGGCGTGAAATCTAAAAAAAGAAAACGCCAGTACGAAAAAATAAAACGCTCCGTTAAAAAACGAGGCCTTTCAGAAAAAACCGCGAAGAGAATCGCAGCGGCAACAACAAATAAAACCCGAAGAAAAAAAGGCGAAACTAAAAAATCTTAAACAGAATTATAAAAAACTAAAAACCCGAAGGCAACTAAAGTTATCACAAAAAGAATCACAAGAGTATAACTCAAAAGCAAAACAGACTCTCTCTTTTTCCCGTCGAGATATAGCATCACGGGCTTTCCGAAAACTAAAAATCCAGTTATTGCAGCAGAGCACACGAAAAGCAAAAGAATGGGAATAGCGACAAACACCGTGTCTTCCTGCGGAGCAGAACCCTCAAAGTAGGACATAAACAGCGCCACTAAAACAACATAAACAAAAGTACTAACAGCATCAACAACCGCCCTCTTCACAACTTTCTCCATCTCCCCCCATACTCTCTCAGCTTTATAAAAATTCTTATCGGAACAATTAGATTAATCACTTAGAAAGCTTAAAAAACACCCTTTGTTATATAGACAAATGACTCTCAAAGATTACATCGATTACTACAAGAACAATCCTGAAAGATATTGGTTCAAAAGAAAAATATACGGCTGGGGCTGGGTGCCTGTAAAATGGCAGGGCTGGCTCACAATAGCAACGGGCCTCGCTTTTTTCTTCTCCGGAATTAGCATAGCGCAATCCGACGACGCGCCCGGAGCAATAGTAATCGGCTTCCTCATAATGATGGCAATTATTTTCGGCTTCGGCTACCTAAAAGGCGAAAAGCCTCGCTGGCAATGGGGCCTCAAAGATAAAAAATCCCCCAGAAATTAGTTTTTTCAGTTACACGCTCCCGCTTTTGCAATATCTTTAAAACAAATGCCTGCCTTAATTTTCTATGGACTTAATAGCCTGGCTAATAGAACATTCAATAGAAATCATTTCTTTGTTAGTCACTATCTCAGGATTTGGATTCGCAGTAAAATATCTTATCAGGATTGAAAAAAATCAAGTCGCTTCTATTGTTGACTCTCCAAATTCACAAGTGTTACAAATAAATGGAAATATAACAAATTCTCAAATAAGTCGTTTTAAGGAAGAAACTAAAAATGCAGTAGTTCATCCTGAGAAAATCGTTGATGAAGAGAATGACGCTAGAAAACTAATAAACAAAATCGAAGATTATCTTGATGAGAATAATCAAGTTTCATCAATTGCAGGAATGGCTTTAAGACTAGCAAAAATTCTAAAAATGAAGGAGGACGAAGAATGGCTTTCTAAGGAGGTTTATGGATTTAGGGAAAACTTGAAATCGCAACCTGAGGATAAGGAAAAAGGAATGAAATTTCAAAAACAAGAAGAAAAATATAAACATAGGGGCGTTGATGCCGAATTAACATTGCAGTTTAATCAAAGAGAACCTCAAACATTTCCATTAAGAGTATTTATGTCTCAGCCACTAAGCCAAATAGAGGATTTGATTGGAAAAGAGCATTCAGAAATGTCTCCAGAGAAAAGGTCTAATTTATTTGTAATGTACGCACCCCCATTGCAAATTATGGTTGATACTCTTGACGTAGACCCTAATGAAAAAATCCCATATATTATTGACAGAGGTTCTTTATCGCGAATTCCATCTGAAGTCAAATTAAAAATAACCAAATTTCTAGATAATGTAAAAAATAAAATGAATAATGGTAAAAATAAATAAACCAATATGGGGAATCTAACATGAACCTTTTTGTTTCTTACTTTCAGATGATGCGAAGAAAAATAAATGAGAATAAAAAATTGATACGAAACTTCAGTCTTTTACTTATTACAATTATCGCGGGCATTTACATAAATTTATTTACCAATTCGGAATCCATGACCAACTTCTGGGGGATAAATCTCAATGCCTTAGGAGAAATTTGGTTTATGTTGGCTTTTGGATTAATTGCAAGCATTGCTTTGTTAAAATCTGTTATTGCTTTAATAATCATAGGACTAATCGCTGTAGTAGTCACATTTATTTTATACATCTTATATAAGATATACCGGTTTTTTTTAGAATTCCTTAATTTATCCTCTAATCTACTTGGATTGTTTATTTTAATGTTTATTAAATTTATTATTGCTTTAGGCATATTGTGGATTTATCCCAATGACCAAATTATTAATAATACCTTCCTAATAAAATATCTCTCCGCTTTTCTAATTCTATGGCTTGGATTAATAAACTCAAAATTATTCGTAGAAGAAATAGAAAGAAGGAAATTAGGAAAACTTATAATCCAAAATCCGCAAATAAACCTATGAAGAAAAATATATTATTCACTATTTGGATACTTTTATTAGCGGTCGTTGGTGTTGTAATAAGTTGGAAATTAGCAAATAAGTTTGCTGATATAGCTGATTTGAAGTATATAGAGATAATTATCACAACCGCAGTATTTTTAGCAGGTTTTGGACTTTTAGCCCTAGATAAAAAAGATTCTGTCTTCTTTGTAAATGTTAAACAAATAATAAGTTGGTCTATGTTAAGTATTATTTCTGCCTTTTGTTATATAATATTCCAATCTTCGGAGATTTGGAGTAAAATGTTTTTTAGATTATCTGCCGGCTTCTTATTTTTTACAATTACTTTAGTCTTCATTTTAGTTATTTATCACGATAATAAATACCTCAAAGAAATTGAAAAGACTAAACGTTAGTTATTCAGTTACACGCTCCCAAAAAATCTGCCTGTGAAAAGGACGCCCCCACGAGGAATTGAACCTCGCTCTCAACCTCCGCAAGGTTGCGTTCTAATC
>CAYXWK010000051.1:0-4732 GCA_964468785.1 Candidatus Woesearchaeota archaeon | reverse complement strand
AAACATCTTCTATTTCGTCATTCCAGAAACTCTGAACTTCGACAAAAAAATCACCTTCACGTTCATCAAAAGTGCCGGCATAACCTGAGAAATCAATAAACAATGTTCCAAGTCTAAAATTAGTGTCTTCACTGATTTTGAAGTCATCCTTTCTCACCAATGCAGATGCTTTATAATTACCATAATCATAATCTGCAGTCTGCAAAAGAACCGTCAGCTCAACAAAAGAACTTGCTTGTAAGGGTTGCTGACCAATAGGAATTGTTTCAACAAGATTACTTCCAGAATCATAAATTTCTATAAGAGAATAAGCAGAAATATCTTCTTCACCCAGATTAGTTATCTTAAGATTAAATTCAACAGGCTCTCCTATCTTTGCATCTCTGGAATGTACTTCCAATAAAAGAGGAAAATTGCTCTTCCCTCCAACTTCACCGATAGAATAACTGCTCCATGACGAAACAACAAAAACAACATTTTTTTTATCCAAAGAGGTTATATTTCGACATGAAGGTTCGGTCGAAAAATCACAAACTTTTTCACCATCTCGAATAACTCCAGGTTCGACAAATTTCCCACCAACATTATTCAAAGTAACTTCCGCAGAAGAAAGAATTCCATCTGAAGAAAAGTGAGATTCATCAACCCTTGCGAAATTATTCCTTATCTGGACATCTCTTCCAAAAATAATTTCCTCACGAATTGTCAAGTCCCTAAGAAAAGATTCATCATTCCACTTTATCTGCCCAAAGCTATTTTTGTAAACTAATCTATTTCCAGAACTTCCGCTTACATCAAAAATAGAATAATCTTCTCCGCTCAAATCATTATTAATAAAAATATTTCCTTGAGAACCGGCTCCGAGATAAACACCATATTGAGAATTTCTGACAGAATTTCTGGAAAAAGTGTTACCGTTAGACGAATGAATCTCTACTCCCGCACGAACATTAGAATCAAATTCAACTTCCGAAACTTCAGAATTTGAAACCGAATCAAAATAAATCCCAGAGTAAAAGTTTTCAATTTTCATATTTTTTATTTTTATTTCCTTTCCTTCCGCAACAGATATGCCGTTTGAAGAAAAATCACCCGAAATTGTATGTCCTCTTCCATCTATTATAATTCCGTCTCCATTTATTACTAAACAATCTTCATTAGATGACAAACTCCGTTCAAGATAATAAACCCTGTTAGAAACTGCGATTTCTCCGCAAGCATCCAACGGAATTTCCTCAAGAAACAATCTCCTCTCTTCAGTGCTCGTCTCAACTCCGAAATCATTCACGGCTCGACCAACAAACTTATGTTCACCAGCAGAAAGCTCTGCAAATAAATTATGATATGAAGTATACAAAGAGTCATGAAGAGACAAAACCTCTTCAGAAGAGATAGCCCTTCGAAAGAACAAAACATCATCCATTTTTCCGAAGAAATCACTTTCCGAATCCGCCCCGATAAATAAAACCCCGTTTGAATTAAACTCCGGAACAATTTCCCCCTCGCCTGACAAAACTCCTCCGACATAAATTTTAACATTCCCTGCGTCATAAACAACTGAAACACTATTCCAACCCGCACCTAAAGCATATTCTGAAGAAATCTCCACACCACTACTTTCAAAAGTCACCTTCCTTTCCTCGTTAATAAAAATATTGTAAGAGTCAGACAATCCGAAAATCCCAATTCTCGAATCAGAAAATGAAGGATTAATCCATCCAAACCATGAATAAGCTCCCTCCTCTTCAAGATAAAGATTCTCTCTGGGATTCAAAATAATTAATCCCTCTCCTCCTTCAAACAAAGCACAGGAACCCCACTTACAGGAATCATCAAAAGAAAGACTATTCAAAGAAATCAGATTATTATTTGAGCTCTGCTCAACAACAGAGTTTTCAAACCGCATCCACAAAGTCAAAGAATCATCTAAATCCAGAAAAGAATAATAATTTCCTGCATAATCGCTTTCAAGCCCCACTTCAAATTCTCCTGAAAAAATTCTTCCCCCGTCCTGAGGAGTATTAAAATCAAATTCTAAATCAAAAGAAGAAACGTTCGAACACCCAACACCACTTTCGCTTCCATCCACTGAATAAAGTTTCCATGAAGTAGAGTTTTCAGTCGGAAAAACATAAACAAAATTTCTGTCGCAAAGTCTTAACCTACTTGAAAACTGCGAAGATGCGATTGCCACCGCAACAGACTGTCCAAACCAGAAAGGATTCGAGGCAACATTAGTTTTTGGAACTATAATATTTTTTTCCAAATCATAAATTGCAAAATTATAAACGCTCCCATAATTTGCACTGGAGCCGTTATAATTATACCACGCCACTAAAAATTTAGAGTTGTCAATCCTCGCAGTATCTACAGCAATACTTCCTGCAACAAACGGCAAAGAATCCACGACAACTGAATTAGAAGAATTATTAGGAAATATATCAAACTTCAATTCCCTCCTTACGGAATCTACATACGCCAAAACAAATTTTTCAGAATTTAACGCAGAGACAGAAAGTCTAAAACTCATAGAACCAACATCTTCTTCAATAGCGAATTTATCAGACCTCGGATTCCCTGTCAAGTCATAAGTCCTATAATAAACTCTTCGTGCTTGAGGGTCGTACCAGCTGATTACAAACTCTTCCTCATTGAAAGAGGAAACAGAAACTGCAAAAGAATTTGAACCAACATCGCTTACAAAAACCTCATCAGAAATTTGTTCCCCGTTTGAAGAATAAGTCCTGAAATAAATTTTTCCGGGATTTCCTCTAAAATATCCGACAACAAATCCCGAATTTCCAAGAGAAGCTACATCAACTCCGGCTCTCCCCGTAGAAGAATGAGAAATAATTTCATCAGAAATTTGTTCCCCGTTTGAAGAATAAATTTTTGAAACTACTCTGAGATTACCTGGAACCGATTCAGCAAAAGAAACAACAAAAGAATTTTCATCAATACCGGCGACTGAAACTGCCTTATCATAACTCATACAATTACTGACATTCAAGCTAACAGGAATTACCGGAGAAATTTCCGTGCCGTCAGTCGAATAAACTCTTGCATAAACAGATGCTTCTCCAACAGAAAACATTTCACACCAACCAACAACAAATTTCTCAAGTCCTAAGGGAGAAACACTTAATGCAGGAGAATTAGAATCCAAAAAATCAATTGTTGGGTCGATAATTAAATCAAATTCAACAGAATCTCCGCGAACTTTAAGGTCAAAAGTTTCATAAGATTCTCCGATTACAAGAGAGTTTAAGTAAACAGTGGAGTACCCTTCCTCCGAAATTTCCGAAAATGTTGCAACTACTTCCTCACCTCCTGAAAGATAAACATCAATTTCTGAAGTTCCGTTAGAACGCGCGTAGAGAGTTATATCTTTTGAACTGTCAAGCGGGCGCTCAAAAGAAACTCTGACAAAATGCCCGCCCGGAATTGGTTCGCTCCATAAATCATCCTTCATTGCAACTTCTCCAAAAATATCTGAAACAAAAATTCTTCGGTCATCAAGATGTTCAGCGGCACTCGCCTCAATTATAATATCATAGGTCTGCTCGCTCAGTCTATCAACCACAAAGTATACTCTGCTTATTTTTCCTGATGAAGTTACTGAGAATCCTTCAATAGAAACCGGCTCTCTAACTCCAAATGTTGTTCTAAATATTTTAACTCTGCGTGCGCTATCAACAACATTTGGAAAATCCAAATAAGCCAGAACGTTTTCATAATGCGGTTCCTCCGGACCAGAAACACTCACCTTAAAAATTTCAGTTCCCCTTAAAATAGCTCTCTCAAGAATATTCAGTTCCGGAGCGGGAGTGAAATACTCCAGAGTAATAAACAAGGATTCCTCTCCTTCAATAACTCTGCCGGTAATCAAATTTCCATCAGCTGAGGGAACTAACTGTGAAGATACTGGCTCGGAGTTTGTTCCATCAACATCCTCTCTTTTATCATCTTCGGAAACGTCTGTAGGAGATACTGAAGAAACAACATCAGAAGAACTTTGTGAACCTTGCATACTCCCAGATGAGGAATCCTCTCTGGGAAAAAGACCCTCTCCTGATGAAATAACATTTCCACTTTCATCTTCAACCCTCACAGAAAATACATTCGCGGTAGATGGTAGTTTAGCTTCTGTAAACAAAGATTCTTCTGACAATCCTGCTTCATAAGCACTCCTGGAAATTTCCAGAGACTTTATCCACTGAACTGGCTCACCAATAACTGCACCATAACTTCGCCCATCATCGGTAATAGTTGGAAGAAAAAATCCCTCCCTTAAGGTTAGAACTCTCACCAAAAAACTACCTGAGGAAATTCTTCTCCCCAAGTTATCTGACAAATCAACATAAACGATAGCATCCTTATCCGGAACTCGAAGATTAGTTTTTTTCAAATCAATTTCAACAGCCTGAAGTTCTCTGACGACTGACTCAGTATACTCCGTAGAAATTGTTGCAACTCCTCTGACTGAATCGTACTCAATATTAATGACGCCGTCTGGAACGGATACTGAAGGGTTATTGCTAAGTCTTGCGCTACCCGGAACGAGTCCTATCTCGATATTCCCTCTCAAACCTTCAACAACATGAGGAGAATTCGCAGAAACACGAAGAGTAACTACCTTGGTATTTGAATCGTCTATCTGAAAATTCTTTATTGCGTAGGAAAAAATAGTTTTCTCTCCCCCATCATCAGATTTAATAATTCTATCATCAAA
>CAYXWK010000050.1:0-4827 GCA_964468785.1 Candidatus Woesearchaeota archaeon | reverse complement strand
GCAGCCCCATTCTGTCTTGAGAGAAAAAGCATTCCAGCAATAATCTCCTATCCGGTGTTACCCTCAGTTTCCCGAGGTTATTCCGAGCGACAGGGCAGGTTAGCTACGTGTTACTGAGCAGTACGCCTTTTAATTCAGAGAATCAAAAAGACTTGCATGTCTAATTGCAAACCAGATAGCAGCAGCCTCTAGCAGGATCAACTAGATTTGTAAACTACATTAAATGTAGAATCCTGATTCGAGTTCGTTCGACAAGAATTTGAACTCTCGCACTCGCCTCCTTTCGAAGTTAGAATATGCTACTATATGACATCAACGTTTGCATACCTCATACCCTAATATGCAAGTGTCGGTTTAATAATTTAAATTTTACCGACGTTAACATTAAGGCACTCATTATTGTTAACATTTTAACGTAAAGAAATTGTTTTGAGAGGTATATAAATGTTGCGGGAAGAAATTTTGTTTTTGCAGTCATTATTTCCAAATTATCCAACACGAGGATTTTGCTGACTAACATAATCGGCAGTTCTTGCGCCTTCATAGCTTAATTGATATAGCTTCGGTAAAACGCAATCTTTTCCTATCTCTCCCAAGCCACATTGATGAATAACAATAATTCTCGGACCTTTATGCTCAAAGCCGATATAAGCCGGCTCGGTTCTAGTGGCTCGCAAAATCTCTCTTTTTTCAGCATCATCTGCAAGAGGACAAAACAAACATTTTCCTACGGAAGAATATTTTATTTCAGGTTCTCTTTCAGCCATTTTTAGATAAAAACTAAGGAGTTTTTAATAATTGTTGTGATTATCTCAACCTTTCATCCGTCACTAAATTAATCACCGTACTCGGCTTGTTGTCCAATTCTCCGTCGAAGATTATGAAATCTACTTTGGATTTTATTTTTTCATCTATGTTTTCGAGCGAAGTCATGTGTGGTTCGCCTGATAGATTTACACTCGTCGTGATAATCGGTTTGCCGATTTCTTCGACTATTTTTGAAAACCAGTGTTTGGGGATTCTAACGCCGAGTGTGCCGAGCTTTGGATTAGGTGATAAAGTTTTATTTTTTAGAGTTAATATAAAAGTGAATGCGCCGGGAAGTTTTGATAATTCCTTTTTTACACTTTCATCGAAGAAACAATTTTCTTCAATCCATTTTTTAGAAGGAGCAATTACTGAAAAGGGCTTTTTGTCGCGATTTTTTATTTCTCTAATTCGTGTGACAGATTTTTTGTTTGAAGCAAGGCAACCGATTCCATAAATTGTATCGGTTGGATAGATGAATATTTCTCCGTTAATAATTTTTCTTATATAGGTATTTTTGTTTTTTAGAAATTCCTGCTTAGAAAGAATCATTTTTACTTGGGAGGAACTAAATTGTCCCAATTGTCAACCCATTCAGAAACTGGCGGAACTTCCGTTTTCAATTTTCTTTTTTCGACATAGATTTTTGCAAGAATGTAAAAAATAAATCCAAGAGATTTTGCAGATTTGTTATTTCCCGGAAGAATTTTCGTTACGCCCTTTGTATAATTGTTTGTGTCACAAATTGCAAGAATTGGTATTTTTATTCTTCCTGCATCGTCCATAGCTGATTTGTCTGTCCATGGGTCGCAGACAAACATCAGCTCTCTCTCCATAAAGTTTTCTAAATTTGAATTTGTCAGAATGCCTGCAGGATAATTTTTAGTGAAAGATTTTATCCCTGTAACTTGAGAAAATAGTTCGACTGCTTTATGTCCCGACTCTCTTTTACAAACTATTAAAATTTCTTCTGCTGGAAACTGCGCAAGATAATCTGCAGATTCTTTTAATTTCTCATCGAGTAAGGATGTGTTGAAAACTGCGAGGGAATCTGCTCGGCGTTTGTAAACGAACGGGCGCATATCTGGAGTTATTGCGCGGGTTCCTAAATGTATAGAACTTTTCAGATAATCTTCGATTGGAGCCAAAAGATATTTTCCTTCCTCATCCAAGGTTTCTTTTACTTTCTTTTTTAGCTCAGTCGAGTCTTCCGACTTTATCTTTCCCGCCAGCTTCTCCGCTTTGGCTTTTAACTTTGCGAGTTTGTCCGCTTTATCCGAGCTTTCAACTGATTTTAGCTTTGAGGATTTTTTTGGCGTGAGAGTTTCTATTTCTTCTTCGATAACATCTTCAACTTTTTTTGCAATTTCCTTTACCTCTTCAACAACTTCCTTGGCTACTTTTTTTACTTTTTCTTCGACTTTTTCTAGTATCGATTCATCTTTATTTGACTTTGACATTTAACTCTGTGAGAAATAGGGTTTTTAAGATTTGCTACTTGAGTTTTAACAGATAATGACTTATGTCATTTGCTAAACAGGATAGATTATGTTGCGAAAGAGATATATCAAAAATTATCTTTTGAGATGAAAGAGAGTTTTCGCATAAGGAAAAGTTACATTGCCATCTTCGGATTCATAATTTTTGTTCTTAGAATGTTTGCATCTATTCTTCTTCAGCAAGCCATTGTAAAAATTATGTTAGGGATTTAAGTTTGAATCCTCCAAGAGAGATGGTTTCTATTGAAGATGAATAGAGTAGAGGTATAGGGTCGGGCAATGTAATGCTTCAAGCCAAATCTCCTGATTGCATATGAGCCCCACCCATATGATTTTTTCAGGGAGTTACGGAGATGGTTGTCTGTTGAGATTTAGAAACTGGAGAGCCTACTTTAGTAGAAGCGTGTTTTGAACAGCCTTCCAAATATTTCATTGAGAGGGTTAACATTTATTTCAAATTTTTTTCAATTTCAACTAATCGTTTCAGCTTAGCTTCTCTCCACTTTGTCGCAATTCCGCATTTTATGAAATCTGCCTGAAAACCGAAAGCTAAATCTGCCAAAGCATCGTCGAGAGTTTCGCCCGAGCGGTGCGAGATTATTGTTTTAATTCCGTTGCGACGGCAGAGCTGAAAAATTTCCGCGAGTTCCAATAATGAGCCGTTTTGGTTTGGTTTGATTATCATCGCATTTATCGCGCGAACAGAGATTGCTTTTTTCAGACGAGAAATCTGCGTCGCTGTCAGGTCGTCTCCGACAATTAAATTTTTTTTAAGTATCTTGGAAAATCCTGAAAAATCTTCTTCGTGTAGAGGGTCTTCTATGTATAGCAGAGAGTATTTTTTTATCAGCGAGTTAATTTTTTCTATTTGGGCATTTTTGTTTAGAGAGATATTTTTGTAATTGTATTTTCCGTTTTTATAAAAAGAAGATGCCGCTACATCTATTCCGAAACCTGAAATCTTTGTCGAAAGTATTTCAAGAATTTCTTCGTTAGAGAGGGATGTCTGCCATGCGCCTTCGTCGTTGAAATTCTTTGCGCCAACTAAAAATTTTAATTCGCTGTGAATGTTTTTCATTTTATTAAAGTTTTTTCTGAACCGGAACGGAGCTTCCTCGTTAGGAATCAGAAGAAATTCCTGAAATTCAGGTTTATCTTTGTTGTTCGAATGGAGTCCTCCGCCGACTGCGTTTCCAATGGGTCGCGGGAATCTTTTTGTTTTCGGTTCAAGAATCTGCCAGAGTTGTTTTTTCTGCGAGTGAGCAAGAGCTTTAAGCACACCACATTCGAGAGCGAAGAGAGCGTTTGCGCCGAATTGTTTCGCATTTTTTAATTTGAATTTTCTAACTATAAATTTCTCAACCAGAAATAAATCTCTAAAAGAGTTTATCTCTAAATTGAAGCGTGCCGAGTTTAAAGCGCGAATATTCCAGTCGAGAGATTTTTTGTAAGAGGGTGTTTCGTATTTTCCTTTTGATTTTCCAGAGGGAGAAGAAGCATTTACTCCATTTACTGAAACTTCGATTGTTGGTTCTTCTCTTGAATCCAGAATTTTTTTAGCGCGAACCTCTTTAAGCAACATATCTATTTTAGTAAAAAAGAGTTTTTAATTATTCTTCTTTAGCTAATTCTCCGTCGCCACCAAGAGAATCCTCATCTTCATCTTCGCTTTCATTGATAAGACCGATTTCCTTTGCATCTTTCACAAGCTCTTTTTCAACTTCCTGCGCCTTGGCGAGAAGCTCCTCATCAGAAAGTTCTTCCTGCTTTATTGCTCGCAATTTCTCCGAACGCTTTAGAGGGATAGGTCTTCTGATATTTATTGGGAGAACATTTTCTTCAAGTTCTCTTTCAGCAATCCTTAGAGAATCATACTTCATTTCCCTTAATTCTTCTTCTGAAACTTTTAATAAAAGTGGAGCATCCATCGCTATCTGTAGAGCCCTTGCTCCAATTATTCTCGCTATTTCGTATTTCGTAAATTCGTGTTTCATTTTGATTGATGATATTTAAGATTTTTAAAATCTTTGGTTCACTCTTTTGGGAGAAACTTATCTAATTTTTCACTAAGCTCATCGTATTTTTTTGATATTATTTCCATCATTTTTGAAATTTCTTCAGATGATATAATCTCCTTACCTTTCTTTTGGCAAGAGTTTAGCATATATTGCCCTTTCCATTTTGATATTCCGAAGGAAACTCTTGTATCGCAAGATTCTTCTTCTTCTCTTGTCGGGTCAAGAACTAAGGAATCTCCAAGTTTGAAAAAACTGAAAGAGAGAGGAGATATTCCTGGTTCCAAAGGAACTTTTTTTTCTGACTTGGATTTGTAATCCACGTTCCCTGATTCATTAAGATTTGGTACGTGCGCTGTTCTTATTGCGGCAACTGCCGCGATTGTTGCAGCATCAATTAAATTTCCATCATCGTTTATTGGATAAATGTCTACTATTAAAGTCCAAACTTTTTCTCCTTCTTTTATGACGAGCTTCTTCAAGTCAATCATTTCAGAACCACGAAT
>CAYXWK010000049.1:0-4946 GCA_964468785.1 Candidatus Woesearchaeota archaeon | reverse complement strand
CAATCGTTAAAGCCGTAAAAATAAATTTCCCAAAGGTCAGTGAACAAAAAATAATAGAAATCCTCGTCGATATGCACGAATTCTCGTCAGACCGGGTCGAAAAAAACCTCGAAAAGCTCCGCGACCTCAAAAAGAAATCCGCTCAGAAGACGTTGTTTTAATTTTTTGAAATTCTCTTTTTTACAGTTTGCAAAAACGACCTTACTAAAGAAATTTCTTTGATTAAGTCAAAGAGCTCTTTTGCTTTTATGCCCTCGTAAAAATGCGCAAGAACATTCCTCTTTGATATTAATTTATTTAGAGTCGTGGCTTGTTCTTTGTTTATGACATTTGCTTTGGCAAGCATAGGCATTATGTCCTGATAAGAATTCGGCGCGCCGATATTCTCCGATGAAAGAATTTCAGAGCCCAAATCGATAACTCTGTTCAATATCGCAAAAGAAAGCATTGCGGAAGCGTGATAAGTTTTGCTATCTTCCAAATCCCCCTTATTTTTTATTTTGTAGCCCTCAAGTTCCTCAAGATATTTTTCAACATCGGCTATCAGAATTCCAATTCGTTCTATGTCGTATTCCATATTTTTTTCAAAAGAATCCTCCTAAGTATCGGCGCAAAATCAAGATAATTTCTCATTACTTTTGCCCTTTCCCCAACTAAGAATCTCTCGTCAGCACAAAAAAGAACCTTTCCCTCCTTCACTACGCGAAACTGAATAACGAGAGGAAGCTTGTCAAAAATCGAAATCTGAATTTTTTCATTTGAAAAGTTCATTATTTCAAGTTCCTTGTCGCGTGAAATTTTATCGGTCAAAACCGCAAGGTCTATGTCAGATTCCGAATGCGCCCTTCCCGTTGCCTGTGAGCCGAATAAAATTATCGCCTTAACTTCTTTTTTCGCAGATAATCTTTTCACTAAGTTTTCAATTTCTTTCATTATTTTCTCACGATTCAGGATGTTAAAAAGTTATTGTATTCGCGACCTCGAAGAGAAATCCGCTCAGAAGACGTTGTTTTAAGGAACTTGTTTTGGATTAACAGTTCCAAGATTTACAGGCATATAAACTGGAGGATTTCCTGTGAAACCCGGAGCATAAATTATTCTTGCCCCCGAATTTGCAATTTGTTGAATATTATCTCTGTCGTGAAGAGCCATGGCCCATTTTCCAGCTTCTTGCGGTTGTCCAGTTTTGTTCGCAAGCTCCAACATTTTATCAAAATAACCTCCGATAGTATCCAAAGTGGCGTCTCTCAATATCGCAGCCTCCCTCGCTTCAGATTCCGCCTTGATTATTCTAGCTTGTGCCCTTCCTCTTTCTTCAACAACTAATGCCTCTGCCCTGGCCGGCGCCTCCCAAGCCAATTCAACAGTAGGAGTATATTTAGGATTAGAAATGGAAAAGTTTGTAACGACGACTCCGATTCTTTCTTTTCTTAAAATTTCATTAGCACGATTTTCTGCGTCTATCAAATAATTAATTTTCTCTCCGCCCTGCGCAGAGATATATTTGCCGTCAACAAAAATCTGCTCATCCTTCTCTGCAATTCTCTCCTCACTTGCAATATCTCTTGCAGGCACTTTTGACAATTCATACATTAAAGCGTTTTCTACAATAGTGTCTAAAGTTTCCTTCGCTTTATCCAATCCGCCATAATCCCAATAAACCTGCGCAGCACCTTCAGGAGAGTTTACCTGGAAGTTATACTGCGTTTTAAGCTTGACTTGCAAATTATCTCTAGAACGGTACATGAACTCGGGAGTCTCAACGGATTGTATTAATCCAGAAATCTTTACAGGACGACCATCCTCTTCAACTACTCTTTCAAATGGAGGTACAAAAAGATTTACTCCTGGCTTGTTCGGACGAGTTGGCTTTTCAGTAACGGTGTTCTGAGTAATTTCAAAAGAAGTATCTCTAACATCTCTGAATGGGGGCGCTCCCCTAATATACTGAACTCCCAATGCTACGGCGCCAATTCCCGTAGCTGCAGTTAATGTAAGACCAATGTAAAGAGCAGTCTTTCCTATAAAATCCAAAGTCTTGTCAAACAAAGTCCTTCTCTGAAGATAACCCATTTGCGCATTCCTTCCCCTGTCGTCGTTAAATTTTAAAGGAGTTTTATCTCTAGAAAAATAATTTCTTATATTTCGTAAAGTTTCTCTTATCCCCATATTAAATTGATTTAACTCTCTTATATAAATCTTTCTATTTGTAGCTACTAATTAGTTACTTACTTTCATTGCTAACTATATAATCGTAACAAATAGAAAATCTTAAATATCCTACAGGTTTTGTGACTCTATGAAAATCCCAAAATTTTTGACAGATGCTAAGGATTGGTGCAAAGATAAATATACGAACAAACGCGGATTCAGATGGGCTAGTTGGATATTTGGAGGAACTACTTTGGCAAGTCTCGCTCTTTGGGGAGGATATACCATTTCAAATAGAATAAAAGATTCAAGAGGAGAAATAATCTACTCTGGGAATTTAGAAGGAATAGGAAGAGTTTCGTATCTTGAAAATGTCGGCAGGAATGAAGAAGAGAGAAATGTTTTAGAAATAAAAAGGGGAAGAACCGCCTATCTATTAACTGATGAAGATGGAATCTCCTTAGAATGGGATGGACCTACCACAAGACCATTTGAAGACGATGTAGAATCTATTTACTTTAATGATGGAAAGATAGAACGCGAATTTAGAAGAGATCAAGTAAGCGACGGAACATATGAATCAGAAGCGATTGAAAATATGTTTAAAGAGGCAGACGCCAAATACAATCGGGCCAGAGAGAAAATAAGAGAAAATAAGAGAACTGAGACTGACAAAACAATTACAAGAATAAGAGAAATACTAAGAGACTAAATCCTAGAAAAATTTATAAACAAACTAAGTTTTACTAAACAATGTTCAATAAAGGGGGACAAGCCTGGAAGCCGTTTATCTGGGGAATAATAATCATACTGGTTTTTTTTCTCTTGGGATTTTTCATTAATGAGGGAACTTTCAATTCATGGTTTGGTGATGTATCCATAAATACTCAAACAGAACAAATAGGAGACCACGTACAAAAACCTTCGTGGAATTGGCTAACTTATATTTTTGGTGGAGTTCCAGCTTGGTTGACCGACTATGGCGTCGCACCTTCCAGCGCGTTAATAATAACTATCGCAATTTTCTTTTTATTATTCGTGACTTTTGGAGACGTGATTCAAAACTTTAGCAGCTTTGGCCCCCAAGTCTCTTGGATAAGCGCTTTTCTTGTTGCAATAATTGCTGCAAATCTGAAATTAAGCGTTACGATACTAAGTGTCGCCGTAGGAATATTCGCCCCACTCGGAGGATTAGCGGTTCTCTCTGGACTAGTTGCAGCGTTCGTGGCTTTCTTTTTTGTAAATTGGGGAGTAGGAAGATTCGGACCTTGGGTGATGAGAAGAAAAGCAATGATGTTGGCTCAAAGAGAAGACATTAAGACGCAACAAGGGGCTGAGAACGTCGCGAGTGCCATCCAGGGAATGAAAAAGATAGGCAAATCGCTATCGGGAAGAAGAACTTCTGGAACTGACTGGTGATAGTTATTTTTTTAAACTTATTATAATTCTTTAAACAATGAAAGACGTGATGAAAAAATCGTTTTATATTTTCATTTTCTCCATTATAATATTAGCCCATCTTACTTCATCTCAATCTTCTGGAGGGCTGGACACAGAGTCACTGCAAAACGACAGCATCGTTGAAGGAGTAAAAACAATCCAAGAAATAGCGGAAGAAAAAAAATGGGAATATACTTCAGAGCAATGGAAAGAAACACTTCTAAAATCAAAAGCAATCTCTGCCTTAGACAATTATTTCAAAAAAATAAACTTAGTATTCTTAATCTTATTCGGCCAAGACTATAGTTTATCTCTAACGCTATTTGCAGTAATTTTGCTATGGGTATTCTTTCTGGCGATATTTGAAAAAACAATTAAAAGATTCTCGACATTTAGCGTTTCTGTTTCTGGAATAATCGCCCTAATTTTGACTATAATATTTGCACAATTTAAAATTTATAATTTCCTAGCATCCATAATCCTTAAAATTTTATTTTTCAAAGAAGGCGTTTGGAGAATTGTCTCAATAGTAATCTTTGCGTTAATATGGCTGATGCTTTTAATTTTTTCAGAAAGACTTATTTGGTCTATTGGAAGAAGATTCCAAAAAACAAGAGAAGAAAAAGAAAAATGGGATGAAAAATTCCAAAGACAATTATTCAGAAAAAAAGTCGCAAGTATAGAAAAGTCATTCACAACCCTCGAGGATAGCCTTAATGACTAATGAAATAATTCTGCTTGCATTCGGAGACGCATTTTATAATCCTTTTTTTGTCGCAGCCATTTTCTTCTTGCTCTTTTTTGTTATGTATTTCCAGGTGTTAATACGCACCGTTTTAGGAAGAGGAGATAACAGAAAAGTCTCAATTGTTATTTCATTTGTTTTATCAATTCTTACCATATATGGAATATTTGTAGAAGGATTAGGGTTTATAGAGGTGCCTTTTATTGACATGGAGGGATTGAATATCCCTATAATTTCAGAATTATTTCAGAACTCCGGGCTATTAGGATTGCTACTAGCTCTGTTAGGCATCGCAGTTATATACGTTTTAGCAAAATCTTTCGTCAGATTCTTCAAAATTAACTGGGGAATTAGATAATTTAACCCCGTCTATACCAAACAACTCTACTTCCACGATCAAAAAGTCCTTGCCTCCTGCTGCGGACTAAAGTCCGCAATTTGCTGGACTTTTGGATGCGTGCAAAATCACTAAGATTTTGCTGCACAGAGAATTGCAATTCTCTTGTGCCCAAGATTGCCAGAGCAGAGTGCAATCTTGGCATAAATCGGAAACTCTTCCCAGACCCATAATTCGCAAGAAATTTAATTTTTAGCCAACCCTCCGTTTTTA
>CAYXWK010000048.1:0-5018 GCA_964468785.1 Candidatus Woesearchaeota archaeon | reverse complement strand
TTATCATAGAGAGATATTGTTTTTCAAATTCCAGCTCGAGATAAGATTCTCTGTCAAATTTTTTTACGTATTTTTTGTAGAATTCGTTGATTTCTTTTTGTATTTTTATTCCGAGTAAATTTGCTTTTTGTTTTTCCATTTTAGTTTCAACGAAAATAGAATCTGTGTCTGAATAAATTACTTTGTAGCCCATTTTTTCAACTTCTTTCGCGGTTAGTTTTATTATGAATTGTCCGAAGTGTGTTATCGCGTTCGCCATGTCGAGAGAAAAATATCTGCAGTTTGGGGACGCTAAAACTCCGAAAAATGAATTCATTATTATTTTTATCGCGTGGGATGAGAGGGGGCGTTTTTCTTTTTTTGATTTTTCCCTTGCAGTATGCAGACGGGAGATTATCTCCGGAAGGATTCCCTGTTCTTTCTTGAAGCGCGCACCGTTTGGAGCCTCAATAAAATCTTTTTCTTTTTTGCCCGTTATTAATGTTTCAGGAGAGATGTTGAAAGTTTTTATTATTGAAGGATAAAGCGATTTGAAATCAAGAACAAGGACATTTTTGTAAACTCCTGATTTAACTGACTGAACGTAACCTCCTCTTATTCTTTCTTCTTTTTGTTTATAGTCATGTGTTGGAGATACTAAATTTTTTGAATGGGCTTCCCGTATATAAAGTGAGTCGAACGCCGCGATTGAAGCTGTCAATCTGTCCAAAGGCATTCCGGTGAGTTGCGAACGTTCGAGAGCGAGTTCAATCATTTTTGTTTTTTCAAGAATGTTTAAGACGAGTTTGCAGTCCATTAAATTATAGTCTGCAAGTTGTTGTAAATCTTCTATTGAGTCTGATTTGTAAAGTTTCTCTATTTCTATGTGTCTGTCTTTACCTTTAATCAGTTTTCCTTTTTTTAGGAGTTCTTGAGAAACATCCTCGAGAGTCAGGGATTTGAAGTCTGCGTTTTTCATGAAAGGAGAATCTTTTAGGAAAGGGTCTTTGATAAGATTTAGAGCGTCTAGAATTTGTCTTCCCGGAATTTCTATGCTTGAATTTCTAAAGAAATTTTTTTCTATTCTGAAGCGTGGCTCATTATCATCTCTCCCTATATCAAATTTTAATTTATTTTTTCTGAAGAGGTCTCTTAAAAAAACAAAATCGAAATCTATAACATTCCATCCAGTTATTATGTCGGGATCAAGTTTTATTATCTCATTTCGAAATTTTGTCAGACAATCTTCTTCATCTTCGCAGGAAATTGTGTTCTCAAGTTTTTTCTTTGTTATCATGAAATTCTTTTGATATTTATCTGAAACTATTCCAATGCAAAAGAGATTTTTTCCGTCGGATTCTATATCTATTGAAACTACTTTTGGAGAAATTTCTTTTTCGGATGGAACTATTTCAGCTTCCGTGTAAATTCTGTCTATTTTTTCAGAGGGCTGATATTCTCCGTCTATTTTTATTTTTCCAAGAATTTTCTTTTCTATGAGAAATTTGTAGTTTGGGCGAATATCTGACTCATATACCGGGATTTCTTTGCGTAACTTTTTATACGCTTCCTGCATTTCGGGATGAGTTTCAAATTCTATTTTGATAGTTTCTTCTCCTTCGAAGTTTTTCATCCGTTTTTCATCCGCAGAATTTTTCTTCGATGTTGGAAATATGCTTTCGGAAAAGCTAAGAATTTTTTCGAATTTGCCTTTGTCAGATTTTCTGATGTAGAGGTATGGTCTGAATGAGTTTATCACGAGAAAAGTTTGTCCGTTCTCCAGACGTCCAAAAAATTTAAGCAGGGTTTTATTTTCATAAGTTTCGTATGTTGAATGAATTATTAGGCCGTGCATTTTTTTTCTTGGGGAGCGAAGTTTTTAATTTGTTTGTTTAAGAATTTTTATAGTAATTTGAGTAGTAAATTTTATAAACCTCGGAAAGTGATTTTTTGGATGGCAGTTATTATTGGCGGAATGACTTATGAGAATTATGACTCTGAACTTGACTCTAACGGAAGTATAGGAATAGCTCTTGCTGACGCAAGATTGAGAGAGGAGCGTGATTTGGAATTAATTAGGGAAAGCGAAAGAATTCTTTCCAGATGGGGGACTTATGCCTTAATTGCTCTTCCGAGATTTCCAGAAATTGGTTTGGGAGAAAGCGTTCGTGCGAGCGAAATTAAGTTGAGAATTAATAAGTTGGAAAGTGCAGGATATTCCTGCGCAGACTGGAAAAGAGTTTCGGCGAGAAATTTATGGAGTTATTTTTCAGGAATTAGGGCAGATATAAGGCGTAATGCCGGAAAATATGTTCCCGAGGTTTTGGATAGGATTGATATGAAAAATTCTGAAACAAGAGAGTTAGCAGAGCTTCTTCGTTAGATTTATTAGTTGTTTTTGTCAGGAGTATTTATGAAATTTTTGAATATTGCGGTATCTTGGAGGGAGCTTAAGAGAGCAGAGAAAATAAATTATATCTTATTGTCGGTTATACGATTGACTTTGGTCATTGCTATTCTTAGCGCAGTTTATAATTTTGAATGGCTCACTTTTTTTGTCGCAGTATTGGCATTTGTATTTACTTATGCTCCGAAGTGGTTTGAGATGAAGTATAATATTGACTTGCCTATTGAACTGGAAATTATAGCAGTTCTGTTTATTTATGCGTCTTTGTTTCTCGGTGAAATAAGAGGATATTACACCAGATTTTGGTGGTGGGATGCGATTTTGCATGGGACGGCTGCTGTTGCTCTTGGTTTCATAGGATTTATTATTTTGTATGTTCTGTATAAAAGTCATAAGATAAGGGCTGGCGCCACAACTATTGCAGTTTTTTCTTTTTTCTTTTCTCTTGGTATCGGTGCGCTTTGGGAAATTTTTGAATTTGCCATGGACGGGTTTTTCGGTCTTAACATGCAGAAGTCCGGACTGGTTGACACAATGTGGGATTTGATAACAGACGCCGTCGGAGCGTTAATCGCTTCTCTTGCAGGTTACTTTTATATAAAAAATAAAAAAATGTTTTTTGTGGACAGAATAATTGAGAAATTTTCTAAAGACAATCCGCAACTTTTTACCAAGTAAGCAGTTAATTATTTAATGGAGCGGTTTCTTCGTAGGATATGGGTTTGCAAATTGGGGAAATTGTTCCGCGTAGAGAACTTAGGTTGAGCGAACTGAAAGGCAAGATTATTGCTGTTGATGCTTATAATGCGATTTATCAATTTTTGTCTTCTATAAAACAGCCGGACGGAACTCCTTTGCTGGATTCTCAAAAAAGAATTACTTCTCATTTGTCAGGAATTTTTTACAGAAATGTTTCTCTTCTTGGAGAGGGGATGAAACTTGTTTATGTTTTTGATGGCGAATATCATGAGCTTAAAGGGCGAACGCAGGAAAATAGGGGAGATGTTAAGAGAGAGGCGAGGGAAAAATACGAACAGGCGAAAGAAGATGAAGATATTGATGGAATGAGAAAGTATTCTTTTGGTTTTGTAAAATTCACTGGAGAGATGAAAAAAGAGAGCATTGAACTTTTGGAAGCGATGGGGATTCCGTGCGTTTTGGCTCCAGGAGAGGGAGAGATGCAATGTGCGAAACTTGTTCAGGATGGAGAAGCGTGGGCTGTTGCATCGCAGGACTATGATGCTTTAGTTGTAGGAGGCTTGCGTTTGATTCAGAATTTAACTTTGTCGAGAAAAAGAAAAACTGTTTCGGGATATGTGGATGTTTTCCCTGAAATACTTTCTTATCAAGATGTTTTGAATGAGCTTGGAATTGACAGAGACCAATTTATTTCTCTTGCGGTTCTTGTTGGAACGGATTTCAATCCAGGAGGGGTCAGAGGAATTGGTCCGAAGAAAGCTTTGGCTTTAGTGAGGGCGAAAAGATATCCTGTCGAGATTTTCAGAGAAGTTGAACATCAAATTGATTTTGATTGGAAAAAAGTTTTTGAAATTTTCAAAAAACCTAATGTTAAATCCATAAAACTGGATTTTCCGAAAGTTGATGAAAAAGTGATTAAAGATATTTTAGTTTCAAGGCATGATTTTTCAATGGAAAGAGTTGAAAAAAATTTAGATAAGTTAAGAGAGCTTAGGAAAAAAGGTGCGCAGAGGACGCTGTTTTAGGGAGCGATTAATCTTTCTGCTATTTTTTTTGCAACATCTACGAGCTTTTCTAAAGCTTCCGCTTTTTTGACTTCTCCTTCGTTGTAAGTTACATTTGAGTTTTGCGACTCTGCAGCGCGCCTCGATATTTGTTCAGCCCGCATCCCTTGACTGTGGTCATAAAGTTGTCCTACGGCGAAATTGGCCTGAGCCGCGTCTAAATTGGCCTGAGCTATTGTTTTAATCGCTTGTGCTTTATATTTTGCAGCCGTGCGTTCTAGAATTATTTTATCTATTGTTTCTGTGGTTTTCAATTCGGATATTCTTATACCGTCTACAATGACTCCGATTCTGTCTATTTCTAACGGTTGTGGCTGTCCTTGAGCAATCCAAGCATAATTTGTTTTTGGTCCGGTGGCGAACATCAATTCGTCCAACGAGTGATTGTTAACAAAGTCAGTAAGTCTTGAAGCAACCATTTCTCTAACGATTGTTTGGAAATCTCCTTTTTGTGGGACAGTTAGGGCTTTCAATGGGTCGATTACTCTGTAAGTTAATTGCGCATCTACATCAGGTAGGGTAAATGGGTCTGCCGTTATTACATCTTGCTTGTGAAACCTTTCTACCCTCTGTCCTGTGAATACTACTGCTAATTTAGACATCCAAAACGGAGTTATTGCGAATTTGAATCCTGGTCCGGAAACTCCACCGTAAGGCCATTCCCTCACAGTTGCTTTTGCCGGAGTGACTGTATCTCGCGGGTCAATTATCCCTCCGTTTTTGTCTAATCGATATTTGATGTCTCCAACTCTTCCAAGATTTAGTTTTACCAATTCATGCTCTTTGGCTACGATGAGCAAGTCGAAGAAAGGATTAATTGGTGTGTAAAATCGGTCAACTGGATAGCTATAAAGCCAACTGCCTTTGCA
>CAYXWK010000047.1:0-5140 GCA_964468785.1 Candidatus Woesearchaeota archaeon | reverse complement strand
ATGCCGAAACACTAAAAATGTTCTACCTCATTACTGCTCTTTCAAAGTAGAGAACGGGTTGTGCCGGAATTGTCGGCAATTACTCGCTTTCAGAAAAATAATAGATGAAAAAAACAAGGTTAAGGAAGAAGTCAAAAAGTGAAGTCGCCTTACTGAAAGAGGAAATTCAACACTGGCTTCGTGCTTGTGCCATTCTCCGTGATAAAACTTGCGTCTTGAGAAAGATACGAAACTGTTATAATGAAGTTTATCAATTTGACCACCTCATTGAGCGTTCCAATTCTGCTACTTACGCTGATTTACGACTAGGGGTGCTTTTGTGTAAAGGATGCCACGGATGGAAACATTTTAAGAAATCAAACCACGACCAATACAACGAACTGATAAAATCTATTTTACCAAAAGACCGAGTAGAACTCTGGGAAAAATGTGAGAAAGATAGCTGGAAACCGAAATCCACAAGAGCTTATGATTGGAAGTTACAGCTTATAGCACTTAAACAAGAGTATAAGAAACTAAAAAAGCTTGAATGAGAAAAAAACCATACACAGAGATAGGTATATTAAGAAAGAAATGTTTTAGATGTTCGGCACGAGCAAAATTTCAGTGGCAGATATGCGCTGACGATAACATTTGGCGACCTCTTTGCGCCGATTGCGACATAAAATTAAATGAGATGGTTTTGAGATTTATGAAATTTAAAAACTGGAAAAAGAAAGTGGAAGATTATAGGAAATATGTTGAAAAATAAGGATATTTTAGGGTGTGGATAACTCATTTGCTTGATATTTGGTTTGTGTTAGGATGTAAGTGTATGGGGAATAACATAACAGCACTTGCATATTTTCAAAGAGTTTGGCAGTATGTAGTTGCTGTTATTTCCCATAACAAAGTAGAAATCTCGTCTTAACAGGCGGGGTTTTTGCTATTTACTGGTGGTAGGGTGAGGCGGACTTCACAAGCCCCCACTGGATGCCAACTTAAATTGTGGAGACTTCATAACGACACGTGACCGGCGGGATCCGGCTAACGAGGTAAATGAAGAGTCACTCTAACCTTGCGTGCAATTCTCTGGGGTTAGAAACACACAGATAGCTCAAAAGAGCTTCCTCTGATAGCGGAGATGCGGAAGAGCCGAGAGAAAACGGAAAAACTCTTTCTAACGAAGTCCTGAAGACAGGCTTTTAACTTTCCTATTCGAGGTAAAATAAAGTTAATCTATTTTAGGGTATATGCTATCTATAAAGGAAATAAAAGGAGAAATAACTGACGAAAAACCAAAAAAAATCGGCGAGCGACATTTGCTTGTCGGCGAACTTTATAATTTTTATCTTTCTCCAAAAGAAACCTTACATAGAAAGAAAGAGAATTGGAAAAGATATATAATTTGGTTAAGAGAGAAAAAACAGAAAGACACGAAAGAAAACCAAAAAAAATTCAAGAAATCTAAAAAATTTTTGCGGACTTTAAAACTTTCCGGCTTCTCTTCCTTTATTAGACATATTCCCACTGAAGACCTTTATTACTGCCTCTCAATGTGCAAAGATGTTAAAGGGTCGTGCATTGCTTGGCTTTTTAGCAGAATAAGATGAATTTACTTGAAATAAAAAGGGAACTGGAAGAAAGCAAGAAAATCGCTGAAAAAGAATTAAGGCGGGTTGCTTCTATTTCCGAGCTAATAAATGAGCAGGAAAAAAATCTTTCCGCTACTGCCGATTTCATAGATGAGAAGATTGGGAAATTGACTGATAAGCATAGCTTCCTAGACTTTTTTAAAAAACCTTATGCTCTTATTCCAAACGGCAAAAATTCTGTGCTTGTATGCGTTCCGAAGTTCGTGAAGGATTTTCAGGTCGGTTGGCTTTGGAAAGAAACTGAAAGTTTTTATATTTATCAGTTTGATCAGTATTCGGCTTGGCACGATAGATTGTGATTTTTATTTATTAGAAAGTGGCGAGAGGGTCCATCCCGTGTCTATGTATCATCGCCATAAAACCAGAGCGTGGGACACGATTAAAAAAATCTACCCAAACATCAAACACATTAAAGGAAAAGGAAACTACCAATATAGGTATTTATATATTTTGGATAAGAAGTTTAAAATTTGAAGTCGGTTGAAGTCGGGGAGTATCAGAGTTATCCACAAGACAGGATTGCAAAGACATAGCAAAAGTATATAATAACAATATTAACAGTTAATTAAACAAATATGCAAGATGCATTTTTCAAAAGTATTTTGGCCCGAGTATTTTGGCCCGGTGCTTTTTTAGTAATTGGTATTTCAGCTTTTGCGTTGTGGGGTATTCCTACTTACAATGTTTGGAAAAATGAAATGAGAGGTAAAGCATCATTAAAGGAAGCTGAATGGAATCGTCAGATTGCTATAAGAGAAGCCGAAGCAAGATTGGAGAGTGAAAAATTGAACGCACAAGCAGAAGTTGAAAGAGCAAAAGGGGCGGCAGAATCTATTAAAATTGAAGGCGGTCAATTAACCGAAAATTATATTAAATATCTATGGGTAAGACAGCTTGCTGATGGAGAAAAACAGTTAATTTACGTCCCAACCGAAGCGGGTTTGCCATTATTAGAAGCCGGAAGATTTTCAAAATAATGATGAAACCTAAAACTAGAGTAGCAATCTTTATGCCGGTAGAATTGCGGGACAAGATTAAAAAAATCGCAGACAAAAACAAAAGAAAAATGGTTCAACAGATAGAATGGTGGGCGGATGAAGACCTTTTGGCAACACAACCTAGTAATACAAAATTATGAACAAACTTGAAGACTTAATAAAATCTAAAGAACTAGACTACGTCGACTCCTACATCACAGAAGAAAACTTCCCTCCGCAAGAAATCCGCAAAGGAGAATACAAACTCTTTCATTTTGACCGCGTCACCTCCGAAGAAGCTACAGAAGAAATAAAAAAACAAGGATTTGAACCTGCGAATATCCACGAGCTACTTTCGTGGGATTGGGACGGTGAAGGCACTGTTGTCGCTCTGGGAAGCGTCTGGCGGGACCCGCACGGCCTCCGCCGCGTGCCGTCTCTCGACCACTGGCACGGCGAGCGCAAGCTGCTCCTCGGTTGGTTCGGCAGCAGGTGGAATGCCCGCTGTCGGTTCCTGGCCGTGCGTGCATTACCCTCTGACTCTTTGGAAACTTCTACCAGCACTTTGACCCTTGAAGAAGCTATCAATAAAGTAAAAAGTGCGGGATATGAAGTGTATAAAAAACTATGAGCAAGAAAGACGATTATCCCAGCCCCTATGACGATTGGCGTTTCGGGCTTATCACAGGGCTTTTGGCGGTCGTGATTATGTTAGCAGTTTATTTTGGATTAAAATGAAATTTATTAAAAAACCAGTTGAAGTAGAGGCGATGCAGTTATTCCAATCGGATTTTGATTTTGTTTATAAAGAAGCTGTTGCAAAAGATAGGACACTACATGGATTTTATCACGAATTTATGGGTTGTAAAGTGTGGCTAGTGCGGGACAAAAAAGGCGTTGTTAAAGCGTCTATTGACACTTTGGAGGGAAGAATGAGGATAAGCGATGGCGATTATCTCGTTAAAGGAGTTGCGGGCGAATACTATCCTGTTAGGCCAGACATTTTTGAGAAGACTTATGATCGAGCTAAAATACAACCAAAAGATTGTAATTCTTATGTTGAGAACGGAAAAGTGAAAAATTGTATTTGTGGAGAATGTTTTTAAGATTATGAACTTATCCAATTGAGGATTTTTGTAAAAAATGCGGTCAAGTTTTAGAAGTGAACGGTTTTGAAACTGAAATTGTAATTCCCAAGAAATAATATGACAAACCAAAGCGATAAGGTGGAGGAGAAATGCTCACATTGCCAAAATGGATGCACTTGGTGTCGTGGCGAGGACGAAAAAGGTTCGGGTGGTTTCTGGGATAAAGCGGGAGAAATTGCAGAGCAATATGAACTTCAAAAACAGGAAAGAGATGAGAATGAGCCAGTATATCCGGACGAAAGATTGCAGGAAATGATTTACGATGCCCTCACCTCCTCCTACGAACAAGGGGTGAGGGATGGGGTGGTAAAAATACAAGAATCTGTGATAAAGGCGATACTATCGGCGCAGCCATTTAATCCTAAAGACCCAGTGGATACTCGTATGGAGATAGAAAACGAGGTGCAGAAAGTTTTTATTCAAGCCCTCAAAAACAATTAACCACTAATAATAGGTAGTATGAAAAATAAGCAACAGGCAAAAGAAAAGAAATATTGCGAGTATTGTGGTGCGGAGTTGGTTATAACGGAGGAATCGGCAGAAGGATGGTCTCCAATATGGGCGAT
Source organism: Candidatus Woesearchaeota archaeon (assembly GCA_964468785.1). Classification (GTDB taxonomy): domain Archaea; phylum Nanobdellota; class Nanobdellia; order Pacearchaeales; family GW2011-AR1; genus UBA73. The sequence continues at coordinate 815 of CAYXWK010000047.1, read as the reverse complement.
AAGTTTCAAATATCCCAAGTTTAACAAAGAGACTGGCGAAAAAAATATTATGTATGCGTATCGATGTCCGAATGGGTGGTATAAGACGTTTTTCGGGAAGAAAAAATATGATAGTGAAGCCCACTCTTTGTTTGGTGTGAAGAAAAACTTTTAACCCTTAATAAGGGGAGATAAAATAAACCAGAGATGAAAAAATCAGACAATGAAAAAATCCACGACCTTGTCCAGCAAGGATATACCTATCGTGAGATCGCTAGGATGTTTGGCTTTCGTTCACACGTCTCAATCTTCAAACGCTTTCATAAATACAGAAAATCGTTGATAAATAAGGACAATTCTTATCCACAGGCAAAGAGAAAAAAGACTTGACTCTGTTCACCAGTTTGCTATTATTACTGTGGTCGTAATTTATTAGCTTTATCCGCTCTGGCGTGCCACTACTGATAAAGCGGTGGCACACTAGAGAGAAAACTATGGACGAATATAAAACATACCAAGTCCCGACAAGCGAACCTATTATCTATCCCATACTGGCGATAATCGGTTTGGCTCTTCTCGCGGACTTTGCCGGACTTGTCTTCTGGGCGATGAGTGAACAGACACCGGTTGACGGATTTTATTTGGGAGCGATTTCCGAAAAAATTATCAGCTTATTTATGTAGTATGGAAACAAAAACCTTAAAATGCGAATACTGCGAGGACGGACTGGTTGAGATAATGGGAGACGGAGAATGTTTTGAGTGGGACTTAATTGGATACAAGCCCTGCAACAAGTGCGAGGGAACAGGAATAAATTTAAGCCAAGAATTAAATTA
>CAYXWK010000046.1:4207-5157 GCA_964468785.1 Candidatus Woesearchaeota archaeon | reverse complement strand
GAGAGAAAATTCCCACGGATGGAATTGTTGTGAAAGGAGAAAGTGCGGTCGATGAAAGTATGGTTACAGGAGAAAGTTTGCCTGTTGACAAGCTGAAAGGTTCTAATGTTATCGGAGCAACTATAAATCAGGATGGAATTTTACACATTCGTGCTACAAAAGTCGGAAGCGATACTTTCTTAGCACATATCATTGAACTCGTCGAGTCGACGCAAAGCACTAAAGTTCCAATTCAAAAAGTTGCGGATAAGATAACTTCAGTTTTTGTTCCTATAATTCTCGCAGTTGCGGTTTTGACTTTTGTTAATTGGTGGATTTTTACTTCTGATTTAAGTCGCGCTCTAGGAGTTGGAATTGCAGTTCTTGTTATTGCTTGTCCGTGTGCTTTGGGGTTGGCAACTCCGACGGCATTGATGGTTGGTTCGGGAATGGGTGCAAAGCGAGGAATTTTGATAAGGAAAGGAGAAGCAATTCAGACAATGAAGGAAATTAAAACAGTTGTATTTGACAAAACAGGAACTATAACTAAAGGGGCGCCAGAAGTTACGGATGTTTTTGCTAACAAAGTAAAAGAAGATTATCTCCTTGAAATCGCGGCGTCTGTTGAGAATTTATCTGAACATCCTTTGTCGAAAGCAATTGTCTCTTATGCTAATTTGAAGAAGTTCAAGAGTGTTAAAAAATTCAAGATTTTGCGTGGGCGAGGGGTTGAAGGAATTATTTCCGAAAAGAATATCTTAATTGGGAACAGAACGTTGATGAGCGAAAGGAAAATCGCGTTGAAAAATTTAGAAAGCAAGATTAAAGAATTTGAGTCTGGTGGTAAAACTACTATGATTGTCGTGGAGAATAAGAAAATCTTAGGAATTATTGCGGTTGCGGACGCAATTAAGGAAGATTCTGTTCGAGCTATTGGAGAGCTGAAGAAGAACGGATATAGAGCGGTGATG
>CAYXWK010000046.1:0-4197 GCA_964468785.1 Candidatus Woesearchaeota archaeon | reverse complement strand
CCGGAGATAATGAAACGACGGCAAAAGCGATTGCTTCACAAGTCGGAATTTCTGAATTCATCGCGAACGTTCTTCCCGAAGACAAAGCGAAAAAAATTGAAGAACTGCAGAAACACGGAATGGTTGCTTTCGTTGGAGATGGAATAAATGACGCGCCTGCTTTGAAACAATCTAACGTGGGAATTGCTATGGGGACCGGGACAGATATTGCAATTGAGGCGGGAGACATAGTTTTGGTTAAAGGTTCGTTGCAAGGGGTTGTACAGTCAATTAATTTGAGCAAGGCGACATTCAGAAAAATAAAACAAAACCTTTTCTGGGCGTTTGCGTACAATGTTATTGCAATTCCTTTGGCGGTTGCGGGATTATTACATCCCGTAGTGGCGGAAATTGCGATGGCGCTGTCATCAATTACTGTTGTGACAAATGCTAATTTGTTAAGAAGAGCGAGAGTTTAATAATATATTTTATTAGCTTGTTTGATGAGTGAAATAAAACAAATTGTTCCAAAATCGAGCACAGATTTCAGAAAGTGGCTTGAGAAAAATCATTCTAAGGAAACGAGAGTTCAGGTTATTCTTTACAAAAAGCATACTGGAGTAAAATCGCCTTCAAATGCGGAGCTGATGCGCGAGGCGATTTGTTTCGGTTGGATTGATACAACTGCGAAACGCATTGATGAAGAAAAGTATATGATAAATTATACTCGACGGAATTCAAAATCGAAATGGAGCGATAATACTCTGAGATACGCAAAGGAGTTGATTAAAGAAGGAAAGATGACTTCGATTGGAATGAAATTTTATAAGGAAGGTTTGGAAAAACCGACGCACGATTATGGAATTCCGAAAAATCCGGATATGCCTGATGAACTTTTGAGAGAACTAAGAAAAGATAAGGTTGCTTTTAGAAATTTTGAAAAGTTTTCGCCTTCGATAAAGAGGATGCTTTACAGATGGATTTTTGGGGGAAAGATGACAGAAACGCGCATGAAGAGGATTAAACTTATTGTTGAGCGGGCGAGAGAGGGAAGGAAAGATATTTTTAAAAATTGAAAAGATATAAAAACTTTGAATTTCTATTTTAGTTATGACATATGTCGATGGCTTTGTTTTTCCGGTCGCGAAGAAGAACTTTAGTGCGTACAGGAAGATGGCGAGTGATGCGGCTAAGGTCTGGAAAAAGTTCGGAGCGTTGGATTATTATGAGTGTGTTGGCGATGATTTGAACATAAAGCCGTCGCACGGAATGCAACCAATGACTTTTCCTAAATTAGTCAAGCCGAAGGCAGGAGAAACTGTTTGGTTTTCGTTCATTGTTTACAAATCCAGAAAACATAGAGATTCAGTTAACAAAAAAGTTATGAAATATTTTGAGAAAAAATATTCCGGGCAGGAGCATCAGGAAATGCCTTTTGATATGAAACGTATGGTTCACGGCGGATTTCGAGCGGTTGTTAAGGGCTAATATGGTGAGAAAACAAAAAGAAAAGTCTTGTGAATGTAATTGCAACAGCAAAATGTCGGGATGTGGAGGAGCTGTTTATGGGCTCGGTTTCATTGGTGCGGCGATTTATTATATTCAAACCTCTACAGGATTTTGGAACGGAGTTCTTGGAGTTTTGAAGGCAGCTGTTTGGCCGGTTTTTGTTGTGCATAAATTGTTAGGTTTATAATTATCCTTTTATAACAGCGAGAGGTTTTAATTTTGCGACAATTTTTCCAATTCCTAATTCGTGCGAGACTCGCACCACCTCATCAACATCTTTGTAAGCTTCGGGGGCTTCTTCCAATAATCCTTTCTCTGAACCGGTTTTTACAGAGATATTTTGCTCTTTTAGTGATTTGAGGACTTTTTCTATGGATAGTTGATTTTTTGCGAACGTTCTTGAAAGAACGCGACCCGCTCCGTGTGCTGTTGAAGCAAAAGAAATCTCCGAAGCTTTCGCCGTGCCGACGAGAACATAAGAGGCCGTGCCCATCGAACCTGGAATAAAAATTGGCTGTCCTACTTTTCTATAAGCTGATGGAATTTCTTTTCTTCCAGGACCAAATGAACGTGTAGCACCTTTTCTATGGACGCAGAGAATTTTGTCTTTGCCATCAATTTTGAAATTTTCAAACTTTGCAATATTGTGGGCTATATCGTAAACGACATTTATCTTTATTTTAGAAGAGAATTTTTTGAAACTTTTTCTAATTTGATGTGTAATTAATTGACGATTTGCGAACGCAAAATTTGCAGCCGCTGCCATAGCAGATAAATAATCTTTTGCAACTTGGGAATTAAGCGGAGCGTAAGCAAGTTCTCGGTCTATTAAATGTTTGAAACCAAATTCCTTTTCCATTTTCATAATGTAATCTGAGCAGACTTGATGTCCTAAACCGCGTGAACCTGTATGAATCATCACGACAATTTGATTTTTTTCAAGTCCGAAAACTTCTGCGACTTTTTCGTCAAAAATTTCTGAGACTTTTTGAACTTCTACAAAATGATTTCCGGCACCCATAGTGCCCAATTGATTTTTTCCTCTCGCCCGCGATTTTTGAGATAATTTATCCCATTTTGCATTAGGCAGGCAACCATAATCTTCAGTGTGTTCTATATCTTCAGCAGTTGCGAATTCTTTTTTCAAACACCATTTTGAACCCTGTTCAAGAAGTTCTTTCATATCTACATCAGAAAAATTGAATTCTCCGTCCTTTCCAACTCCTGAGGGGATGTTTTTATTTAATTCGTTAAGAATTTGTTCGCGCTTTGCAAGGAACTGTTTTTCCGGAATTGAAGTTGCGAGTAGTCTGACCCCACAATTTATATCATACCCTATTCCGCCCGGAGAAATTACTCCTGTTTCTAAATCAAAAGCTGCGACGCCTCCGACGCAAAATCCATAACCCTGATGTGCGTCAGGCATTGCTATCGATTTTTCGACAATCCCTGGAAGAGTAGCGACATTTTTCACTTGTTCAAGAGTTTTATCTGACTTTATCTTTTCAAATAATTTGTCTGAAGCAAATACCACTCCAGGAACGAGCATTTTTCCTTTCTTTGGAATTTCCTGAATGTTTTCCATTTAATTAGATGGAAAAAGGGTTTAAGAGTTTTTGTTTTAGTAATTAGACATCTACAACGGCCTCTATAATCCAAGTTCCTTCAGAATTTTGGTTTATTTTCATCTCAGAGTATGTTGCGGCTTTTATGTAATCTAATCCAGTATATTTTTTTGAATCATCACCGAAAAGCTCTGCGCGAATATTGTTTCCTCTAAAAATTATTTCTGCTTTTGAAACCAAAAAATTTTCCACATCTAAAAAATAAATCAGCTCGTCTATTAAATTATAAAGGATATTTTCCTTGTCCTTTCCAGAGAGGTTTACTACTTTTGCCTTTCTTGGTTTTATTTTTTCTCCTTTTGCAACAAAGTCGGAAAATGCCAGAACTATATTTTCAAAGGCTTCCTCAAGAGTTTTTCCATAAGCCCGTATTTTTATGTCTGCAGTGTGTTCAAGAAACTCAAATTTCATATTGGTTTATATAAGTTATAGTAAATAAAATCTTCTAATCTTTACATTCGCCCATTTTATAGTATTCTATTTCAAAGCACGCTTCACATTCGTTTGCATAAGTCTTTTTATTCTCACCGCAAACCGGATTGTAAATTTTGGGACATCCCTCTTCTCTTTCTGCGGGACAGCGTAAATAACATTCATTTTTCATAAAAGTCGCCCTATCAATATTAGTGTCACAGCTTCCCATAATACTCATTAAGCCAGTAGAAAAACCAAGTAAAAATCTTTTTCTGTTCATATTAAATGTTGGCAATTGAACTATTTAATTTTTTATCTACTCAGAATTATCATTAGGGTACATACATCCATTGTCAAAGTAATCTACTTTTAGGTCGTTATCATCATCAATCCAGTTCTGGCATCGTGACAGGATAGCAGATTCTCCTCTTAAACTATCGGCCAAACAGCTATAATCTCCAGAATCGGTTCTTCCGTCTCGGTCGTTATCTATTCCATCATTACATGAAGGATAATCTGAACCGCTTTCCGTGTTAAATGTGAAATACTTGCATCTTTTGTCGGCTGGAAAATCTTTTTTGCCATCTCCATCGTTGTCTACTCCGTCGTTGCACTCTTTTGTCGGAATTGTGATTTGAACGTGCGCCCATTCGTCGTTTACAGAAATAGT
>CAYXWK010000045.1:0-5180 GCA_964468785.1 Candidatus Woesearchaeota archaeon | reverse complement strand
ATACCAGATTATGAAAAAAGTCCGGACCAAATGGATTCTGAAGAAGTTAGAGCATATTTTGAAGAAGGAGTGAGAATGGCAGAAAAAGATATTGGAAGAGAACTTTACAACTCTCTCGATAAAATAGTTTATGAAGAAATAGAAGACAAAGGATTAGAAAAATTACTAACAGATGAAGAAACTATAAACACATTGGTAAACGCTGCAGGTAAAGACGGAAAAGAAATTATGAGTTATCTTGAATTAAAATCCATTGAAGGACTGTTAGAACAATACGAAAAAACGGGAAAACTTCCTGAAGATGAAAATTTCCAAAGGAGAATAATGAGTTATGCACAAAAAGCTATGAGTGATGAAGCCGTTGAAAGAATGAAAAAACTCGGATACACTGACAAAAAATCAATAGAAATAGCGAGAAATTTAACAGCACTTTCTCTTGCGAAAGGAAGTTACCCTGAAGAAACTGTGAGAAAATACGCAGTTTTAGGTGTAAAAGAAGACATGAAGAAAATGGAAGAAAAATCAGGAAAGGAAAAAGCATACAAATCCATAAGAGGAGCACTCAAAAAATTAGCCGAAAGCGACGACCCTAAGACCTTCGAACGCGCGGTGAATTACACTTTAAGAGCTGCAGCATAAAAATAGATTTTACGCCTAAAGTAACAAATCAATTTCTCTTCTTCACTCAATCGGCGCCCCGCTAACTCTACTTCTCCCGCCAGTTTGTCCTCCCAAATCAATAGGAAGATTTGAAAAACTCGTTCCGTAAGAAGAGAAATATCTGTCAGGCAAGTATGCACCCATTCCCGAAAATCCTCCTCCGTAAGTATTTGCAACATTTCCCCACGAAGGACCCATTTTCATTGCATAAATTGGAGAACCAAAAGCACGCAAAGTTTCTTTCACAGGAGTTGTAGTAAAACCGAATCCGCCCTGCCTCGAAAACCAATCTCCCGTCTCAACAATTTGTTTTATTTTATTCATCTGTTTGTTATATTTTTGAATTGCTTCTAAATGTCCTTTTATAGGAACATTCCCCATTCCCATCGGCAGTTCGGTATGTTCATATCCGAAATTGTCAGAAAGGTGAATATGCTTCACATACGGAGCAACCTTTTCAGTTTCTTTTACAATGTCTTTGTCATCGTATCCAAACTTCCTAATCATATTTATGTGACCGACATCCCAAGTGACTCCAATAAGTTTCTTCGCCTGATTTCTCGCTTCACTCTCGCTCATGTTAAGTTCCTTAACTGCTTTCTGAACAAATTTTTCCTGACTCTCCTCCACAAGTTTTTTCAAATCCTCTCCCCTCGTCACCGCACCTCCTGCAGGAGCATTCTCAAGACTAATTATCGGGGCCGTGTCCTTGAATTTTTTATAAGAATTAAATGCAAGATTAGAGTATGTATCGGCAGATTTGTCAATTATAAAATCATTAAACGGCTTATAAAATTCCGGAACTTTTGACAAAGAATTAAGTAGATTAATTCCCTTCTGAATCTCATCCCCAAATGTCGGCAAAGTCTTTGGATTATCAAAATCAATTTCCTTGTTTTTTAATTTGTTCTGCAATTCCTTGCTATACTCAATAAGTTTTTTCTTGTCCTGCTCATTTCCTGATTTCTGCACGGCATCCCATGCCCGATTAAAATTATTCTGCAACTCTCCGTAAGATTGACGAAGATAAAGGTCTCCATAATTAATATTATCAATTACTTCTCTGGCTAAATTTTTAGAACTCTCATCGAGCGCCTCAAAATACTTATTTCCATCAGCAGTTTTCGACTTAGAATAAATTTCAAGAACTTGTTCTGGAGTAAGAACATCCCCGGATTTTTGCGCAATTCTCAACGGATTTTCAACCGCCTCCATTCCCTGCCGAGTATGAAAAGCAAGACTGGCAAGTTGTGTAGCCCAGCTGTCTTTATTCATCTCATCAATTCTTTTTTGTACGTCTTCAAATTTTTTCATTTTCCCAGAAGTTCCCAAAAGAGCATTGGCTCCTGAAGCAATAGTCTTTATATCTTTCATTTTTTCATCATATACAATAACTTCGTCATACTCATCATGCTTTTCCCCTTTCCCCTTAAATTTAGAAGTCAATTCCTGCCCGAGGTTCGATGCATGTAAGGTTACAACAATATTTCCTTTCGGCTCAAGGTCATGCGCCCTTTCAACTGCACTCCAAAGTTGTCTTTCAGCACCCTCTCTTTCAGAATCAGAATAACCTCCACGCCCCCAACCGCTCGCTTCAATCAAAGGTCCATGAAAAGTCAAGTCAACTCCTACAAGTTTCTTCAAACGGTTTATTTCCTTAAAATGCTGTTTAGGAATTGTCTCAAGAAGTTTTCCCGGGCCACCACCCATAATATTTATTCCTGAAACTTCCACAACTCTTGCGCCAGTATTAAGCTTTTTAGAAACGTTAGCCAATTGATTAGCGGAAGTTGGGTCACTCGGATAACCGAAAGTTCCGGGAGATATTTTGTAGTTGCCAACTCCGGCAGAAAATTCCTTTCCGTAGTCTGGACTAAGTCCATAATCTGCACCAAGATAAAAGTTTTCAGAATAGTCACTCATAACAAAAACAACCAGCCCATTTATTTAAACATTCTCATTGGTCAACCCTTTTCTTGCGTTCACTTGCTCCAACTTCATAATACTTCCTGTCAGATAAGTCAGAAGGAGAATTTCTCGCTAAATCACCTGCAAGAGAATTCGCGGAAACCTGCAAATCTTCAGATACAGAACGTGGAGCAAAACGAACCCGTTGATTAGAAACAATTCTCGGTGCCTGCGAAACATAATGCCTTCTCTCTTCCGCAGCTGCAAGCCCCGATGTATAAAAATTCGTACTCTGATGTTCAAGCTCTCTTTCCGAAACAGAATTCCTTCCACTAACTGCTCTCGGAGCATCGACAACCCGCTCAACATTTCCCGAAAACTGCGTCGAAACTTCCGCACGCACAGAATTAAATTCAGAAGAACTCTGAGACTGCTGAGAAACCTCTCGCAAATTCTCGACCTGCTTCTCGCCCAGCTCTCGAATAACTTTAACCTTGCTCTTCAAAATCCTGACTCTTTTTTTCATAAAAAACAAAGACAAAACAAATATATAAATTATCGGAAAAGCAAATTTATCGACTTTATCAGATAATTACTTTTAAACAATTTAGGAATAGACTACAACAACAGAATTTTATTGGAACAACCGTCTTTGAAATGTATAAGTTTCTAAGAGAAAATTCAAATTGCCTTAGAAAACAATTCCTTGATTAGAAAGAACGAAACAAAATATTATTCAAAGACTGCCTAAAAATTAGTAGGTGGAAAAGCAGGAAGTTCATTCGCTTTCTTATAGGAATCGTAAACTTTTCTACAGCTCATCCTCGCAGACAATACTGCCTGACTCCTTAAAACTTTTTCGTAATTAGAATCCGGAGCAATTCCCTTTGAAAAATCTTTTTTACCTTCCTCTTTTTTTATCGGCTTATCTCTCTTCAAAAAAGAAAACAATGCAGAAAAAGGATTCAAATCATCATCCTCTTCCTTTGGTTTATTTTTCTCTCTCTCTTCCTCAAGAAATTCATCAATATCTTTCTGCAATTCCGAAAAGCTCTTATCAGTAGCTCCTTCAATAAAAGAATAAGCGTCTCCGATCTCATCTTCGGCAACTTTTTCCTTCAAAACTTCCAGCTCATCCTCGTTCAGCGCGAAACTCGTGAAAGTCACCTCTACCCGCCCTCTGAAACTGAAACCTCCTCGCTGATCCGTCCTTTCCGGAATGCTCCTGAAATTAAAATCAACAACGACAATCGGAATATAATTCCTAAACTTCATCTTGGCAAAATACTTCGGTAACTCTCCTGAACCTACATCTCTCTTAACATCATATTTTCCAATTCCTAAGATACACAATTCAAAAATTGCCGTATTGAAAGAATTAACAAGAGCCGAAGATGGAGAAGCCCTCTGTTCAAGTTCCTTCGCCGCCTTCAAATAGGGCTTTACCCACTTAGAATAAAGTCTCAACGAATTAACCTGGCTACGAAGATAAGTCTTTTCTATTTCATATCTCTTCCTCAATTCAATTTCAGATTCTTCAGTCCATTTCAAAAATTCAGCAAATCTCTGCTTCAAAAGTCTCTTCACCCTTTCATTCAAATCTACTCTGTCAACATCCTTCAAAGTTTCAACAGCCATGAACGCATCTCTCAAAGTAACGAAATCAAGTTGCTGTGCTAAAGCGTTGATACTGCCCGCACCCCGATTTATATCTACTCTGTCCATCCAAATCTGTTTTAAAGCAAGAAAAGCAGCCTCTTTTCTCCGCTTATCCTTTGACCTGAACTCGTCATAAACTGCAAGTCTAAGTTTGAATTCTTTCAAGTCATAAATAATATTCAAAACAGAACGAATTATTGCATTTATAGTTCCAAAAATTTTCATTCCTTCCTCCTGCATTCTCGTTACCCTCTGCCCCATTTCAGCAAAAATTCCTGAACTCGGGGAAGCAACAAAATTATCAATCAGTTTCTCGGATTTTCCATATTCATTATTGATAAAATCAAGTATCCAAAAATAAACCTGCTCGAGCGACTGCGAAGAAGCGTCGTAAACAATTTTATGTTGCTCAACCGGAGCTTTCAAACCTGCCAAATCAAACGGACTCTTTTTGAACATCAACTCCACAACATCAAGAAAAGAAGTTTCGACCAACTCGGCTTTTTTCGCCGCCTTCAAAAAACCCTCGTTTTTCGCAATCGCTTTAACTTCTTTCTTTTTCTCCGGATTACAATATAAATCAGGATTTATCGCCGCAATAAGATTCTTGACATCAACAGCCATTTACACCTCTGATAAAAATAAACTAAAGTTTATATAAACCTTTATCCTTAATAAAAAATGCCGATTTTCAAAAAAGAGGACGTCTTAGACCTGACTCAGCTACAAAAACGCGGACTTCTAAAAGAAAAACCTCAGGAAAAACTAAAAAAATCAGATGAATACATTTCCCTAAGTCCACTAAACATCGAACCGACTGCCCAAGCCATCGAACAACCACAACAAAATTTCTTTAATTTTCTTGATTCGCCACAACAAACAGAAAGCCAAAAAATTAACTCCGAACAGCAAAATTCAGACCTGTTAATCAAACTGGAAAATCTTGAATATCA
>CAYXWK010000044.1:2490-5182 GCA_964468785.1 Candidatus Woesearchaeota archaeon | reverse complement strand
CGAAACAATTTCAGAAAGCAAATCATTCAGCCGTTGATTAATCTTGTCTATGTTCTTAACATATTCAGAAATAGCGACAATAGAACTTGCGGCAATTTTCAGACCTTTCTTCACAGACTCAACTAAAATTCTCATAGATGTGGCAATCAATTGCGAAGGAAAATAAACAATTGCTCCTCTTTTTCCGTCAAAAATCGCACCATCTAAAGAAAGTCCGCCCCTCTGAATATTATAATCTACAAGAGAGAAAAATTCCGAACTTTTCTGCCCCTCTGTTGAAGCAGCCACTCTGCCAAACGCAATTTCCGCAGGAACTCCATCGCCAAGTCTGTTCCCAAGTTGAAATAAAGAATTAGAAAATTCCAATTCGAGTTTCTTAGTATCCTGCCTTGCTTTTATCAAATTCTTAGTCTTGGAAGAATACGCGACACTAAAGAACACCATCAAAGACAACGGAACAAATAAACCAAGTAAAATCGCGCCCGGACCATACGGACCGACTCTTGAACCATCAACAATTTTGAAATCAAAAAAATTAAAACCGCTCAAAAAAGAAATTCCTAAGTTTGAAAAAGAATAATCGCTTTCAATCCCGAGAGCATCAGTAAGAAAACCTACTTGAAAAAGAAAAGGAGAAATACCTATCAAAAAAAGAGGTATTGAAACTGCGAAAGCCACAAGCCACGGCTTCTTCGACTTGTAAGACTGATAATCAGGATTCAGCTCAAGTATGGAAGTTTCACCATAACCTCCGGGACGTTTAAGCAAAACTTCGCTCACCATATAAAAAACAAAAAATGGAACAATAACGTTGAATAAAACAAAAACGTGAGGCCATCTTATTAAACCGCCAAGCAAAGTTGATGCGAGAGGCAAAAGCGCGAGCGCCAAAGTAGGCAAAATTATTCCAAGCATGTAAAGATTCGTAAGCGGACTTCGTATCTCTCTTGAATACTTCAGCATTTTTTCATAAACACCATCAAGAATAACTTGCAAAGATTTTTCGAGAATCTGCAACCTCCTCGATTCCGATGGTTCAAAAAGACTACTTTCAATAAGATGGAAACTCTCCACAAATTCAGGAGAATAATCTCTCCACTTCTGGAGATAGTTTTCCACGGATTGTTTTATAGTAGAAAACTTTCCAATCTCTACATCATAAAAAACTTTCTTGAAGTCAAGAGCAAGTGGACCTTCCAGATGTTGAGAAGCAAAATGAACTGCGCGCTCAAGATTTGAAGTATGTTTCATATAAACAACCATATACAGAATCGCAGGAACCATTTGTGCAGAAGCCTGCAATTTCCACGCATTCGCAAGTCTTTTAGGCATAGTATAGGTATAATAGAAAATGAAAACACTCGCCACCACGCCAAGAAAAACAAAGAGCATCAGGTCACTAAGTTGATTAAATGTAACGGCTGCAAAACCTTCTGGATATGCAATTAAATAATAAGCAACAACAGAAAGAATCGTCAGAAAAAAAACAAACAACATTGAAAAAAGGGAAAGCATAAGTGCCTGTTCCGCTGTTACATCAAGGTGTGCAGTATTAAGTTGCCCTTGTATTCTTGACCTGTCCTTTTCAGAAACTTTCAATTTAACAAAATTACCAAGAGATTTCGCCCAACGCTCGTATCTCGAAAGGGTTGGAACCATTTCTCGTCTGAAGTTTTCATAGTCTTGAGAAAAATTCTCATCAGATTTAGCGTGAGAACTAAGTTGTCCCTCTATTTTCCTACTGTATTTATCAAGTATGTCCTTGGCAGATTCTCTCGCCATGATATGGAACTAATAGCAGAAAAGAAGTTATAAATCTGTCCCTCTTCCATTCAGATATTTCTCACAAAAACAAAGAGAATCTTTTCTAAGAAGCTCCCACTCTTCCGGATTAAATTGTTTCTTTCTGATGCCTGGAATCGAACGCGCGAGAAGTTCCGAAACAATATATGAAAAGAAAGTAGTATTCTCCGATACGACAAAAAGTCTCATATCGTGATATTTCCGTCGACAATCATAAAAAAAGTGATAAAAACGAAAAGGCTTCATCGGAAAAGATTCCTGAGAAATATCCATAGAAACTTTTGCCCTCAAGTCATCTTTCGAAAAATCCCCATCCATAAAAATCCGCCCTCCTTCAAATCTCTCCAAAGAAAACTCAGGAACATGCTTTATAACAAAATCCTGCAGTTCAATACCTCTCAGACTTTTGAGATGGCCCGAAAATCCCAATCCGACATACCTTCCCCCATTGGAGACAAAACTATGCATACCCTACAAGAATTCAGATATTCATAAAACCTTCGGATTTTTATTTCTTATAATATCAGTTTATTTATTAATAAAAAGCCTGACTTCCTAAACCAACAACAAAGTTATAAATCCGTTTTCCTTGAAAAATAAATGAAAAGAGGAACAATAGAACTAGACACTCTCGCTTACTGGATAATCGGAATTCTTGTTTTCGCAATTGCGATAATAGGAATATTCATAATGCAGGGAAAGGGAATCTCGGCAATAAACTACCTTAAAGATTTAATGAGGTTCGGAAAATGAAAGCCGAACTAAGACAATATGTTCCAGTAATTTTAATAGTTCTGTTAGTAATCGCAATAATGGCTCTTGCAACAAGCACGCGAGGAGGAGAAATTCTTCTAAAAATAAAAAACATCTTCCCGGAGTTTGGCTCAAG
>CAYXWK010000044.1:0-2480 GCA_964468785.1 Candidatus Woesearchaeota archaeon | reverse complement strand
GCAAATCTCACTGAAAAGAACATAATTCTCCGCTACAGCATAGAAGAAGACAAACTCGAGTGGCACGACGGATTCACTTTCCAAAACTTTAATCTAAAAGAACTAAAAATCGGAGAAAAAATCTACGAAGAAGAAAAAGTAAAAGAAGACCTATCTTATAGATATTACTTCAATGACGGGCTGATAAATCCCTCTCCGATAATAATTAATAAACACTCGGATTTCTGGAAAGGATTGCTGGCGGAAAATTACCTCAAACACAAAATAACTGATGTAACAAGAAAGTATTCTCTGAAAGAATCTTCAACAAACGGAAAAAGAGAAATTCATCTGAACGACGCATATACGGAAATTTTCTTTATAACTCCGGTAGCTTCAAACCAAATTATAATCTATTCAGAAATTTCTCCTAACTCTCCAATAGGTTCAGTTCAGAACGGGAAAATAATTTTCACAAGCGTCGCATCACAGACAAATCCAAGAATTTTAGAAACAATAAACAGTTTGCATCAGAAAGAATATTTGGATTTAATTGAACAAAAAATTCATCCCGAATTAGAAGTCAACACAATATTCTGCGCAGAATTCGGAAAAGAAATTGCATGGGATGGAGGAAACAACAAAGAAACTGCAGTGATACTAAGAAAATATGAAAACAGCGAATGCGCAAAAAATGGAAATTACGGAACATTCCTTTCCAGAATTTCTCCTCACGAAACTCATTTCTACGAAGCTTCTTCACCAAACATTATTTCAAGCCGTTCAATTCAGATAAACAACGCCTTCCCTGAAATTTCCGCAGAAATCCTAAAGATAACTAAACAATGGCGCGACCAGGTTTTAAGAGTTCCCGTAACTATAAGATACAAAGATGGCAACGGAAGAGAATTTTCGGAAAAATTATGCCCAAGAAAGATTGACGAGTACCTTGTAATCGAACTAAACAAGCCAACAAGCGCACAACAATGCTAAAGAAAAAAGCAATGCTCGGAAATGAAACAATCTCAACTCTTCTCTGGATTGCCGGATTTTTATTTCTTATAATATCAGTTTATTTATTAATAAAAAGCCTGACTTCCTAAACTAACAACAAAGTTATAAATCCGTTTTCCCTGAAAAAAATATGAAAAAAAGAGGGGAACTGACAAGTCAGGAAATAATAGCTCTTTTCGGAATAATCGTAGCAGGAGTACTTTCTTTTTTATTCCTTTTCCAGTATTTCGACAACTCCGGACAAAACGATAGAAACCTCTGCCAATTGTCAATTTTCACTCGAGCGACAACTCCAGAAGTGCTCCAAAGACATCTTCCGCTTAAATGCACTACAGAAAAAATCTGTCTAACAACTGGAGACGACTGCAAACAATTTGCAGGAGAACAAAATATCAGAAAAATAAAGCTTAGTGCGACAAGAAAAGAAGAATCGGCAAAGAAAATAGAACAAATAGTCGCCAACGGAATGCACGATTGTTGGTCTATGACCGGAGAAGGAAAACTTGACTTGTTTGGAGATTCGTTCAATTTAAATGTAATCGACAACATCAAGACTTACGCAGATTTGGGACAAAAAGGAGCAACCTGTTTAGTCTGTTCAAGAATCGCAGTATCCGAAAATTTACAAAAAACAGGGATTCTCGACATGGTAAATGTAAACGAGTATATGGAAAAAAATCTTGTTCCTGGCACCGATAAAAATTATATTGAAAGACTTACAAACTCTCAGGTAAACTCAATTCCGGGAGACTTACAAAGAAATTTCTCAGACCCCTCAAACCAAAAAGAAGGAACTGACCAGATGGCAATAATATTTGCACAGGTGAAAACAAGAAATGACCCATGGACTGCATTTAGCGAAGGAACAATAGTTTCGGGAACTGCCATATTTGTTAGTTCAGTCGGGCTCGGAGGATTTGGAACCGTATTAAAACATCCGCTTTTAGTAATCGGAGCAGGAGTAATCGGAGGAATTGCCACAGGCGGTCTAAAAGCTTACGGAGCGTACAAAGGACAGGATTTCTCCGTCGGATACTGCGGAAAATTCACAAGCTCAGAAGAAAACAAATATGGTTGTTCAATAGTCACACAGGCTGATTGGAACAAAGCAAACGAAATAAACAGTTTATGCTCTGGAGGAATTGAAGGAAACTTATGAAAAAAAAAGCAACGATAAGCGACATGAGTTTAAAGAACATAATTTCAGTCCTTCTGGCAATTCTCGGAATACTTTTAATTTTATTTCCTTTACAATCTTACTTATTCAATAAACTGAATTCAGAAGATTTGCAAAACGCAGAAAAACTTTTAACGATTATTGAAACAAGAATTAACGCAGTTCAGGAAAACTCTTCAGCAAACATCTCTTCAATTCAGGGATTTAAATCACAGGAAGGAACGTGGATTCTAACTGGCTGGAGCAAAAACGACCCGGAACGCCCGGACAAATGTTTCCTCGAGAGCTGTCTGATGATTTGTCTTAAAAA
>CAYXWK010000043.1:0-5314 GCA_964468785.1 Candidatus Woesearchaeota archaeon | reverse complement strand
ATTTAATTCGGACTCTTTTTTTTCTTTTTCTGAGCGCGAGGATTCAGCTTTTTTTATTCCTGTTTCAAGCTCGTTAATTATCGTGATTATCTCATCCTTATCTTGCTTCCCTTTTTCGACGAGACTCTTCATCCGTTCTAACTCTCTTTCTTTGAAAGTTAAAGTGTTGTCGATATTTTCTTCAGTCCTTGAAGAAATTTCTTCTATGTCATATAATATTTCCCGATATTTGTTTTCTATTTCTGAAAATCCTTCTTTCTTTGCTTCCAGTGAACTCTTTCTTTTTTCCAGCTCAACTATTTCTTTTTTCAGATTTTCAGCGTATTGTGTTTCTTTTTTTATTCTTTCTTTTTTCTCTTCAATCGACTTTTGAGAAATCAATTCTCTTTCAAACTTTCTTACGAGTTCTTCGTGCTCTACGATTATTTTTATAGAGAGATTTTTTTCCTTTTTTAGAAACTCAAGATGATTTGAAGATTTTTCTATTTCTTCGCGAGAAATACTTATCTTGTTATTGCAGTCCTCGAAAACATGAGAGATGTGTTCTTTAGTTATCTTACTTTGACAAACCGGACAGAGGTCGAGCTGGTTAACTTTATTTTTTATTTCCTCGCTTCTGGAAATTGTAGATTCGGCTGCAGAAATGACTTTGACGTTTTTTAGTTCTTCTTCGTTATACTCCAAAATTTTCTTTTTCTCTTTTTCGAGAATTTCTTTTGCATGTAAAATTTGTTTTTCCGCTTCTTTTTCATTTCTGGAAATTAGAAATTCCTCCACACGCTCTATTTGTTCTATGAGAGAATCTGATTCGGCAATTGCGCGCGCAAGTTGATTTTTTTTGTCTTCAATTCTATGTTTTAGAGATTCTATTTCTGATTTTACGGCAAGAAAAGATTTTCTTTCTTTTTCCAGCTCAGAAAGTTCTTCTTTTTTCTTTTTTAGTTCGAGAGTTTTTTTCGCCATTAAAGGAGACTTTTCGCGAAGGGTTTTTAGCTCCGCTTCAGCTTCCGGCACGTTTTTCCTAATCTGGTCGACTCTCCTTTCTACTTCTTCTTTTCGGTGTTCCTGTCCTTCTCTGCGAACTTTCAAACCTTCAAGCTCTGCCCTTAAGTTAGTTATCTCTTCTCTTAATCTTCCCTGCTCCAAGCCAGTCGCTTCACGAATTTTTTTGTTTATCAGAGTTATTTCAGCAGTTATTTCTTCGATTTCTTTTTGCAAACTTTCTGATTTTGTACTTTCTTTTTCCAAATGTTTGGATTTTTCTTCTATTGCTCTTAGAATTTGATTTATTTCCTTTGTTTTTTCTTCGAGTCTTTTGTGAGTTATTGTCGCTTTTGCCCGCTTGACAGTTAGCTCGAGTTCCTTGAATCTTTTTGCCTGAGCTCTTTCTCTTTCCAGATTGTTCAGCTGGGCTGAACGTTCGCGAAGAATAGTCGATATTTCTTTTAATCGCTCTTCTGTTTTCTCAAGTTCCTTCAAGGACTTTTCCTTTCTCCATTCGTATACTGATATTCCTGCGACTTCTCCGATTATTTTTCTCCTTTCTTCGCCGTGCATTCTTATAATGCTTTGAATCTGTCCCTGTAAAATAAGATTATATCCGTAAGGGTCGATTCCGGCCTGTCCGAGAATTTCTATTATTTCGGCACGGGTTTTTGTTTCGCCGTTTAGCTTGTAAATACTTTGTCCGTTGACTCTTACAATTCTTGTAAGAACGACTTCAGAAGTGTCGAGAGCAAACGCCTTGTCGGAATTGTCAAAGAAGATTTCTACTACTGCCTCTTTTGCTGGTTTGTGATATTTAGAGCCCATAAATATAAGATTTTTTGCCTTTTCTGCACGCATGGATTTTGCGGAAAGTCTTCCAAGTGCGAAACAAATTGCATCGGAAACATTTGATTTTCCTGAGCCGTTTGGACCTATTATGACATTTATTCCGTTATTGAATGGAATTTCTGTTTTTTTTGCGAAGCTTTTGAAACCGTGAGCCACCAACTTTTTTATATAAGCCATTAATTAAACTGGAGAAAGGCGTATTTAATAATTATGCGTTTAATAAGAAAAAAGAGATTTCACTACATTTATGCCTTCGTCAAGAGTTTCAACTCTGTATCTGCTAAATCTTCTTATCATATTGTGCTCGTAAATACTTCCTTCCTTTTCCATAATTGTAACAATTGGTCTGTTAAACGCGCTTGCCCACCCATACTCAATCATTGTCCCTATAGAAACTTCTTCTGTGTCGAGCAAATTGAACAATACTGCATCTGAACTCCTTATGTCCAACATATCTCGGGTAGGGATTCTTGCATCTGTTGACAAAACATTAGATTCTATTCCATCTTTCATTAAATTATGTTCTCTAAGAAACTCTTTAGCCCTCATTGGAGACAACCCTGTAATTTTCTCCTTATTTAGTTCGTCTATCACATACTTCCTCCATTCGGTGCATCCCCTATATGTTTGCCCATTTATAGGTCCCGCGAGGTAAACTAATTTTTGCATTTTCTTTGGAGGTTAAATTGTCATTTAATTATTTGGAAAATAAAATAAAGAGATTCTTGTTTTGTCCTATCTCTAATTTTATTTTTCACGGATAAAGATAAAAAATAAAATAAAGAGATTCTCGTTTTGTCCTATCTCTAATTTTATTTTTCACGAATAAAGATAAAAAATAAAATAAAAAATTAATGAATTTAGTAGTAGCTTTCGCCGAATTCTTCTTTTGTTTCAGGCTTTCTTGTTAAAAGGACGATTAGAACCACAAGAAGAACGATAAAGACTATTGCAAGGATAACTGTCAGCAACACCGTGGCGTTGGCTGATGTACCAGCAAGTCTTCCACCGTCTACAACATTCGCAACGAATGTGTGCTGTGAAACTAATACTCCTTCTTCAGAGTTAACCTTAACGGAGAATGTGTAGTCGTCTCTTACGGAAGAGTTTGCGTATACGCTTACAGTTCTGCTGGAGCCCGCTGGCACAACGACTAAAGTGTCGCTTAATCTCAAATTGAGATTACTTGGTGCATTGGTTTCCAACGTGTAAACGCTTACAGTTGTTCCTCTGTTTACCAGAGTCAACTTGTATTCTGCAGTCTCGCCGGCAGAGAAGGTCTTGCTTGTTGAGGAAGGAACTGTTAAAGCGCCTTCGCTTGCTCCGGTTACAAGTACTCTTCTGGTTTGCTTTGCAATTGAATCTGCGTTGTACGCTTCGATTTCAAGTGTGTAAAGTCCAGAAGGAACGTTTACCGGTATTCTCAAGAAAGTCCTTCTTTCGACAGAATCTCTTCTGTCCGGGTTGGACTGGTCAGTAGATGAGAGGTCACCGTAGTAGGTTGTTTTTTCCAAGCCTAGTTCAGGTATTCTCACTCTGATGAAAGTATCGTCTGCGAGACGGCTTCCAATATTCTTAAGAACTACGTCAACAGCAAGGGATTCTCCAGCTTTGATTTCAGGCTGAAAGTCGATTGAAAGAATCTGGACATTGTATGAAGTTCTTTGAACTCTGAAATTAACTGCCTTTTGGTCAGCAGTCGTTTCTCTGTTCTCAACAACAATATTCAGGACTCTTGATTCGTGCAGTTCTTCTCTAAGATTGTGAGGTACATCAAGCAGAACAGTTCTTGTATAGAGTGTTCCGTTAAGTACTCCGAATCTTTCGGAAACTGCAGCGTTCTCGCTTTCGCCAGAAAACCAAGCCTTAACTCTGACATCTTCAGCATTAGAATTTGCTTTGAAAGTAACTAAAACATGAACTCTTTCACCAGCGAAGTTGCCTAAGTCAACTGTCTGGGAAATAACATTCACGCCGTTTACTTCAACAGATTCAATGCTTCCGAAAGCACTCACGCTTGATGCTAATGCAATCAATGCAAGTGCCGTAACAAAAAAAACCGAAAGGTTCTTTGATGTCATGTTGTATGCTGTTTCCATCTTAAATTTAATTATAATTTCATCCGAAAAGGGATATATAAACTTTTGGGTAACGACAGTATACAACTTTTATTTAGTTACAAGCAAGTAGTGAAAGATTTTAATAAATTTTAAATAGGTATACTTCAGTATACCTTGTAATTATGGAAGAAATAACGACGATAAAAATTCAGAAAGGCACGAAAGAAAGAATTGACAAGCTACGCAGTCATAAACGAGAGACGTATGATGAGCTACTTCAAAGAGTGCTAAGTATACTTAATTTAGCGCGCGTTAGTCCTGAAAGAGCTCAGCGTAGACTTGTGGCTATTGATAGACAGAAAAAGATGCTTGAAAGACCAGATGTTAGAAAGGTTTAAATTACCTCTTTTAATTTTTTAAAAATGGAACAGTTAGCTTTAAGGAAAAACGGGATTTGGACAACTCCAACAAGAAGCCAGTTTGGCGCAATTAAGAGTTCTGAAAAGCTTGGAGAACTTTTGCAGACAGATTTACCAATTATCGCAGATATGTATCGCGCTGGGATGACTTATCTTCAGATTTCTGAATCGCTGAAAATCGCGGAGAGATATAATGTTTCCAGAGATTCTGCGCATTGCGCTGTTGGAAGGGCGATAATCGGAAACAAATATGAAAGAAATCCTTACCCTGGATTAATAAGTAATGAAGAAATAGAATCATTAAACAGAAATTCTGGAAGAATTGATTCGTCCGATACTTATTGGAATTTCAATTTAGTAAATGCAAGAATTGATTCTAAATTAACCTTAGAGCAACTTGGAGAGAAAGTTGGTGTAGGAATTCCGCTTGTTGTTGCGTATGAGAGATTAAGAGCTTTCCCTCAAGAAGATGTTCAAAACAGAATATCTGAAGTCCTTGAAAAAGATAAACAGGAATTGTTTCCGAACTATTTGAGGAAAATCACTTCCGAGATAAATGGGGAAAGAAGAAGATTGAAGCGCCAAAATTATTTTGAAAATATAGATAGTCATAAAGATTTAATCGCAAATGGAGATGTTCCTGGCGATAGTTTGGATAGAATTTTGCTTAGTGAGAAAATTGAAGGATTATTGTTTACGCTTAAGCATCGCGAGAGAATGATTCTGAAGTTAAGATTTGGATTTTTTGATGGGAGGATTTATGAATTGGCTGAAATTGCCGAACAATTTGGAATCTCCCGCTCGCGAGTTGGACAGATTGAAGAAAAGGCTATGAGAAAACTTAGCCGCCCAGTCAAAGCAGGGTGGTTGCATGGTTTTTTGGATGACGAATTTGATTGGAGTTGCGTTGGGCAGAGTTATAGATATTGATTATAGATTCTTAAACCTTCAATTGAATCTTCAACAATTTCAGGCGACCCATTTACAATCCTAATTCTG
>CAYXWK010000042.1:0-5351 GCA_964468785.1 Candidatus Woesearchaeota archaeon | reverse complement strand
CTTCAAATAAAGGAGCGAGTTCGGGAGTTATTAAAATCCTATCCTTTATCTTCGGCAATAAATCAACTTTTTTTAATTCCCCTCCTTTAACATTTGCAGAATGAGAAACAAAAGCTCTTGGTGTAAAATCGTCACTAATATAAGTTTTATCTTGCCCATAAAAGAAACTCAAAACAGTTGTTTTTTCTCCTGACGGATTGCCAACTAAATTTAAAGATGGACATCCATTAAGATTTTTCAAACCAAGAGTTGCACAAGCAGATAAACAAGCTTTTGTTTCAAACCATATAGAAGGAAAATTCTTAATAATTATTTCTCTCAATTGATTTAATGTTCTAATTTCTTGAGAAGGTTTTTTTGAAGAAAAATCAAAGTCTTTTATCTCGCCTTTCTTCTCTTTGCTGATAACCTCAAGAGCCTTCTTATAAGTTAGTTCTCTATATTGAATGTTTACCGTCTGCCACTTTCCTATTTTACAAGAAGCCATTATCTTAAAGATTTGTTCTTTGTCAAGTCCCAAGCCTATTAAATGACAAACAAGACTTTGTTCTGCTTCACTTCTTGAAACAAAACCTTTTATATCTCCTTCAAAAAGCTTCTTCACTCTCTCGTCTTTTTCAAGAATTTCTTTAAGAGAAGTTTCAAGCTCTCCAACCTGAATATTACTTAAATTTGTTTCAGGTTTTAAGTTTAAAATATAATCTTTCAACTTTTGATTATTTTCTTTGCAGACTTCAACAAACTCCGAAGTTTTACCACCCTTAATATTTGTTGTGCCTGTTATCCTGATTATTCTCGGCAAGTCTCCAACATTATCAAGTTTGACTTTGTCATTTGAATATTTTTTAATCAAGTCTTTTAAGAACTGCTGAACTTGAGCCTGAACTTCTTCTCTGTTTGCTTCTGTGATTTCAATTTCAGGAATACTATAAACAAGCTGATAGCCGTTTCCTGAATAAATCTTTGTTGCCCTTAATCCTGTTTTTTCTTCAATCTTTAAAATAATATTATCTGTTACTTTTTCAGCTTCTTTAATATCCTCACCACTTGCAGGTTTTTTTATACAATCAATATCTACGAAAATCCTCTTAACGGAAATAACATCTTTGGCTTCTGTGCCTTTGTCTGTTCTCTCATTAAGTCCAGCATAAAGATTATACTTTCCGTTAAGCTCCTGAATTTTCTTAATAAATTCTTCTTGAGAAGAAACAAAATAATGCCCTTTAATCTTACTTGTCTTAAAATCTTTTGAGAGTTCAATTGCTCTTATTTCTGTTTGCTTCTTGTGTCCAAGCAAATCATAAAAAGTTTTAACTGCTTTTGCGTTCATTCGTTCACCTCATCTTTTGGAATGTTAATTAAGAACAAGCCCCAACTTACTTTTTTTAGAATACCTGACTTCGCAAGAGCAGTATCTCTTATATCTGTTGTTGGAGAATAAAATTCTTTTAATAATTTTTGAATGTCTGCTGTCTTTAAACTCTGTCCGTCATAAGCTCTTAATCTTTCTATGATTGCAGTATAATCTTTCATTTCTTTTTTAAAAAGAATTTCCTTGTTACAATATGGACAAATCATTTTTGTTCTCCTATATCTGTTTTAGGAATAGAAACAAGTTGCACAGGCATACCATTATCGCCCATAGCCGTTTTAACAATAATCAAATCACAAAACTCAAATTCTTTTAAAATCCTTTTAATTGTGGGATAAGCAAAATCTGTTATCTTTGCCAATTCATATTTGCTTATGGGGTGTCTCAATCTTATCAAATCCAGAATAAGATTATTTCTCTCAACCCTGTCCTTATATTGCCTATCTTTTAGCTTTGTAATTAGGGTGTTTATAGCGTCTGAAAGCAAAAGAGAGTTATTGCTCTTGCTATTAGAAACAGCTTCGTTATTTATGTTTAAATCGTTATTTTGATTTTCCATTTTTATCACCTGATTTATTTTTTTCCAGCATATCCATAATTCTATTGAGCTTCATTTCAATAGAAGGATTAAGAAGATTAACACGAACATAATCAGAAACAGACTTAAAGCCTGAAGCAGTTGCAAGAGCTTCAAGTCTTTTCTTTTGCTCTATATCAAGTCTTATTTGAAGCAAGTGGTTTTTCTTGTGTCCGTTAGTTTGAAATTCACTCTCCATTTTTATCACCTGATTTTAATTGAACAAGAGTTATTTTTCCATTCGTTATAATTTCAATTTTATCAAATCGTTTGAGCAAATTAAGACATTCTCCAACACTTGCAGAAGTCAAAGCACAACCCATAACAATCTCTCTTTTAGAAAGAGGTTTTTTTGCTTCTTGAATAAATTTCAATATTTTTTCTGTGCTTTTATTTGTAGCCATTAGGTTTTACCCCCAATCTCCCTAATACTATACTAATTAGTATATAAACCTTTCTACTCTTTGGTATAAAGATATATTAACCTAATACTTACTTAATATCAAAATCTACACAACGTTTATATATCCATTAACCTAATACTAAATATGAAGAAAAGAAAACCTGTTGTTATTAATCCACAAGATTTTAGGATTATAACTTTAATATTTGAAGGGAAAAATTATAATGAGATATTGGCAAAAGAATTAAACATTAAACCAAGCTCTTTATTTGAACAGTTAAAATATCTTGAAGAAAAAAAATTTATTATCTCCGAAAGAAAGAAAAAACACAATAAAAAAACATATTCTATTAATTTTAAAAGAATAGGAGAAGAATTTGCTCAAGACATAAAAAATAGTTTTCTACAAGAATTAAAATTACCTGTTGCAATTTATTTGCCCAAAGAAGAAATAAAAAAATCGAAAAATAAAATAAATGACTTATCAAGAGAATTAAAGAATAATCAATTTTTGCCTCATTTTATTGAAACACTTTTTACTATAATTTTAATCAATAAATCTTTTGAGGATAATCTCAAAATTATTAAGAACATTAAAACCTTCAGAGAACTTTTTGTTATATGTGTAGCTTTCTTAAGAAAGAATTTTAAGAACAAAGAGCAAAAGGAAATTCTAAGATTAAAAGAAATAATAGACGAACTATTTGAAAAATACCCAAATCATCACGAAAAAGAGATTAATGATTATCTTGATAAAATATTCACAAATATAGGGGAAAATGGTTTCAACGCCACAAAAACCACAGAAAACAATAAAAATAAGTCTGGGAATACAGATAAAAATAAGGCTTTATCGTCGGAAAGTAAAGAAGGAGAAAACCCAAAATGAAAAGCTACTTTTATACCACTCTTATTAAGAATGAAAACAAACCTCAAAATGCCTTTATAGGCTCTGAAACGACGGAATTTAAAGGTTTAAGCTCTATTTGTATCCCGCGAACTACACAGGTCTTTTTCCGGGAATCCATATTAACCTTGTCTCTGCCGCACTTTTGGCTTTAGTCTCCGGAGGAATTCTCGCTGGAGTTGAGCCGCTCGTTCTCGCGATTTTTGTTGTTGCGATGGCGATAACGCATACTTTTGTTGACTTTATTCCGTCTGTTTTTTTGGGAGCGCCGGAAGAGGATTCTTTTCTTGCGGTTTTGCCGGGACATCAGATGTTGAAAGAGGGCAAGGGATATGAGGCTGTCGTGCTGACTCTTTTTGGCTCGCTAGCGGCTTTGGGAATTGCGCTTGTTTTCAGTTTTGCTTTTGTTTTTTTCCTAGATGATGTTTATGATTTTTTTGCGAGGTTTATTCCGTTTATTTTGATTTTCGCGTCGGTTTATCTTGTTTTGAGAGAGGAGGATTGGATTAACGCAGGCGTTTGTTTTGTTTTTGCCGGAATTCTCGGGCTTTTCACTTTGAACCTTCCCGTCGAGGAGCCGTTGTTGCCCTTACTTAGCGGGCTTTTTGGAGTTTCGTCGCTGATTGTTAGTTTAGGGGCGCGAGTTAAAATTCCGAAGCAGGAAATTGTTAAGCTGAGGGAAATTGATTATGATAAGAAAGGATTGTTGAAGACTATTTGCGGGGCGTCGATTGCAGCCCCGATTTGTTCTTTTCTTCCAGGAATTGGTTCGGGACACGCGGCTATTCTTGCGAGCGAGATAATTGGAGAGGGTGGAGAGGATAGAAAGAACTTTTTGTTTTTCGTTGGGGGAATTAATACGATAATTATGGCTTTAAGTTTTGTAACTGTTTATGCGATTGGGAGAACTCGGACGGGCGCGGCCGTGGCGATTGAGAGAATTCTCGGAGAGATTGGAATCAGAGAGCTTTTCGTTATTATGGGTGTTGTCGTGATTTCGGGAATTCTGGCTTTTTTAATCGGGATTTATCTTGCGAGATTTTTTTCTTCTGCAATCGGGAAAATAAATTATGACAAAATTTCTTTCGCTGTTATCGGAATTTTGTTTGTTGTGAATTTAATGTTGAGTAATTTTCTTGGGATGATTGTTTTGATTAGTTCTACAGCTTTGGGAGTTTTTACGATTTTGTCTGGTGTTCGGAGAATTAATATGATGGGTGCTTTGCTGATTCCGACGATTGTTTTTTATCTTACTTTGTGATTTGAAATTGCTCGCCGATGTTGCAGTTCGGAATTTTTCCTCTCGTCGTCTCCGACCACTGCTTGAGATTATCCCGCCGTTCAACGTCTCAACCGCCCGCTCTGATTTGACTGATTTGCAAACGGATTTAGTTTGATGCAAAAGATTAAAAGTTTGTTTTTGTTTTGATTGAGATGAAAAAGATTTTTATGATTTTGGGATTGATGATTTTTTTTGCGAGCGCGGTTTCGGCTTGCAGTTGCGTCGCGCTGGGAAATGTTGGCGAGGAATTCGCGAAATCAGGAGCGGTTTTTCTTGGAAGTGCTGAAGAGGTTTCTGAAAGCGGAGAGGGGTTTGAGATTTTGTTTTCTGTAAGTGAGAATTTTAAGGGAGAGTTTTCGGAGGTTTCGGTTTTCACGGCGGCTGATAGTGCTGCTTGCGGATTTAATTTTGTTGAGGGAGAGGACTATCTTGTTTATGCTTCCGGAACTGAAGAGAATCTAGAAGTGTCGCTTTGTTCAAGAACTGCAAATGTCGAGAATGCTGTTGAGGATTTGGATATATTGAGGGCTGGGGAATTGAGCGCGCTTTGTACGGCAGATGCGAAAATCTGTCCGGATGGGAGTTACGTCGGGAGAAATCCTGGTAACAATTGTGAGTTTTATGAGTGTCCTTCAGTTGGTTCGGAAGATTCGGGAGAGGAAAGACCCTTTGTTTATTCTCTCGTTTTATTCTTGGTTGCGGCGGTTCTGATTTTTCTAGGATATAAACTTGCAAAATGGGTTTTGTTTGTTCTTGCGGTTGTCGCTTTAATTGCAGCTTTTTACTTTATCTTTTTCTAGTTGGATAAAC
>CAYXWK010000041.1:0-5370 GCA_964468785.1 Candidatus Woesearchaeota archaeon | reverse complement strand
CATTTGTTCGAAGAAGGAATAGATTATTTAGAAAAAGTTTTTAGAGAAGTCGGGAAAGTGAACGAGATTGTTTTGTTAGGAGATATTAAACATTATTTTGGGAGAGTGGCTTCACAAGAGAGAAGAGATTTTGCTAATCTGATAAAGTTCCTGAAGAAAAAGTGTAAAACAATTATAATAACGAAGGGAAATCACGATAGAGTGATAAGCTTCATAAAAGACTCTGCAGAAGTTGATTTGATGAATTTTTATGTTGTTGGAAAATTTTGTTTTTTACATGGAGATAAAAACTATGAAGATATTTCAAAAGACATTGAATATTTCGTTATGGGTCATTGGCATCCTGCCGTTATTATAGGTGATGGGATTAAAACAGAAAAATATAAATGTTTTTTAGAGGGGCGCGGAAGGAGAAAGATAATTGTTGTTCCCAGCTTTTTCGAGGGGAGTTTAGGAAGCGACCCGAGAGAGACAGCTCTAAAAAAAGTTTGGAAAGTTAATGTGGAAAATATGAAGACAAGAGTCGTGATTGAAAACAATTTTGAAGTTTTCAAATTTGAGAAGTTTTCGGATTTATTTAGTTAACTTTAGAAGAGGCTTTTGGAATTGAAAGGAAAGGAGAAGGAATATTTAGTTCATCCTGAAGGGAAACTGCCCGGATTGAACATTTTCTGAGGATATAATTTAATACCGAAACTGCCAGTTCATCGGGGATTTTCTTTTCTTTCCAGGATGCTGTCAATTTTTCAGATTCTTCAAACGGAAGAGAGAGAACCATAAATCCTTCAAAAAATAGTTCGGCAAAATTTTCTTTTTCGGAGGTTTCATAAGAGAGAGTGTATTTGAAAGTTAACTTGTGAGGTTTTTCTCCCTCGATAAGATTAATTTTTTCTTCGGCTAGGTCGGAAAAATCTACGTGGGAATTAAGTTTTACATCCTTCCCAGATTCGAGATACTTCTCAGCGCGTATTTTAGTAAAGCTAAATCCTATAAATTTCATTTTACATTAAATCTTCTTCTGAAACTACTACAAAATCACCTATAGCAATTATTGAATTGTAAGGAACCATGACTTCTTTTCCTGAGGAAACTTCAAGGTTGAGGTTTTTTATGTAAGAAGTTGCATCTTTCAAAACAAGCTGAATTAATTCTCCCGTGTTCGTTTCAAAAGTTACGTCTTTTACAAGACCGAGTCTCTTTCCTTCCTTTGTAACGACGAGTTTTCCAAGAACTTCTCTTAATGGTTTTTTTTCAAGACTCATTCTTGAGATAAAAGTAGAATCTATATAAATCTTTCTTTCAGTAATCATTATTGAAAAGGAATGATAAAAGTAAAAAGTATTATAGGGAGAAACAGAGGAAAAGCTAAGAAAAGAAAAAATTTGTGAGGGAAAGAGATATTGAAAAGGGTGAGAGGAAAAATAGAGAATGGAAATAAAAAAGAAAGATAACATAAATTCGTTTAATATTAGAGTGTGACCCTTTGATTTCGTTTGGAGATTTTAGAATTGTTTAAATAAGATTAATTTTTTCTTTTTTTCTTTTTTTCTTTTTTAAACTTTTATATATTATATATTATATATTATAATAGTATGGTAATGATTACATTGTTTTATTCGTATTAATTTTAATAAGTTCGTATTAACTTTTCCTTAAATCTATAAAGAATATTATTTCCAAGGGAAACGGAGGTGTAACTGTTTGTTTTGTCTTTATTTTTATTTGTCTCGGAGTTTTTTGTTTTTCCAATGGAAATAGTGGTAGAATATAGATAAGTTTATATTAAGGCATTTACAGAGTTGAAAGAGGTGGAAATGACTAATTTAGAAAAAATTTTTAACTCGTTTGTTGGGAGCACTCTCTTCAAAAATAAGTTAGTTTTACAATCTAATTATTCTCCAGATATTATTTTGCATAGAACGGAGCAGGTTGAAGCCATCGCTTCCATTTTAGGTCCGGTTCTTTCGGGTGAAAAAGCGAGTAATATTTTTCTTTATGGAAAAACAGGGACTGGAAAAACTCTGAGCGTCAAATATGTTGGTGAGAAAATAGAGTCTAAAATAAAGGAAATAGGAGAAAATAAAATAAAGTTTCTTTATGTAAACTGCAAGTCAAAGAAAGTTTCTGACACTGAATATAGAATAATTGCTGAATTGATAAATTTATTAGGAGAAAAGGTTCCAGCTACCGGATTACCAACTGATGTTGTTTATTCTAAATTTATTGAAATCGTTGACAGAGAGAGGCAGCTGATAATTTTAGTTCTTGATGAAGTTGATCAAGCTGTAAAGAAAATATCTGATAATTTTCTATATACTTTAACGAGAATGAATTCGGAATTGAAAAATGCGCAGATAAGTTTGATAGGAATAAGTAACAGTCTTACATTTATGGATTATCTTGACCCTAGAGTCAGAAGTTCTCTTGGAGAGGAAGAAATTGCTTTCCATCCTTATAATGCGCTTCAGTTGAGAGATATTTTATCTTCAAGAGCGTTGGAAGCATTTTCAGATGGAGTTTTGGATGAAGGAGTTATTGCAAAGTGTGCTGCTTACGCTGCAAGAGAACATGGAGATGCAAGAAGAGCACTCGATTTGCTGAGAGTCGCAGGGGAGATAGCTGTAAGAGAGGGAAGTAAGAGAGTTTTACTAAAACATATTGATGAAGCGAACGGTAAGATAGAGAAGGATAAAATGCTCGATATAATTGAAGGAGAGCCTACACAATTTCAGCTCGTTCTTTATTCTATAATGAAATTGAACGAAGATAAAAATTATGGAACTATTTTCACAGGAGATGTATTTAATGTTTATCAGGAGCTTTGTGAAAAGACGCGCAATGAAGTTTTGACTCAAAGAAGAGTTGGCGATATAATTGCTGAATTTGATATGCTTGGCATCATAAATGCCAGAGTTATAAGTAAAGGGAGGCAAGGGAGAACGAGAGAGATAAAGCTCATGCTTGCTCCGAAGATCATGGACAAAGCAAGAGAAATTTTAAAGAAATCCCTTGAATTAAATGTCTGAAGATTTTTTGAGTATAATCAAGGATAAAGGTCTTCTCTTGGAGAAGGACGTTTTTGATTTACTTAATAGATTTAACAATAAGGGAGATGCGAAGAGATTTCTTGAGCAGATGCAGAAGATTTCAGGGCAACGAATGATTACCACAAAAACTCTTGTCAGTAATGTTGATTATATGAAAAGCTTTGTCACGACTCTTAACGAGGATGATAAGGGAAATGTGGAAAAAGTTTTTGTTAAGTTAGGATTCAACTTAAAAGTTGTAAAGGAGAAAACATCTATTGGGCCGGCTGATGAGGCGCGGGCTAACAATACTTCTTATAAAATTTATTATGCACAAACCACTCCAGACAAGAAACTCGAAGTCAAAGATTTTGTCGGAAACTTTCGTGCAAGGTTTCACCAAATTCAAAAAATTTTAATGAATAGGGTTGAGCTTCAACAGAATTTAGTTTCGATAGGAAAAATAGGAAATGATAGAAGTCTTGTCAGTCTTATCGGAATTGTTGTTGAAAAAAACGTTACAAAGAATAAGAACTTGATGATACGAATTGAAGATTTAACCGGAGAAATAAAAATGCTCATCAAGTTTGACAATAAAGAGCTTCTTGAAAAAGCTGAAGAGCTTCAGCTTGATGATATCATAGGAGTAAGAGCTTCAGGGAGCAGGGATTTTCTTTTTGCGCACGAAATATTCTTTCCGGATGCGTTTATTCAACAGAAAGCAAAATTTGATGAAGAAGGATATATCGCGTTTATTTCAGATATTCATTGCGGAAGTGACAGGCATCTTTCTCAGAGCTTTTCTAACTTTCTGAATTGGCTTAATTCAGAGCATGAAGTTGCGAAAAAGATGAAATATATTTTTATTGTTGGCGACACAGTGGATGGTGTGGGTATTTTTCCAGGTCAGGAAGATGTATTAACTCTTAAAAGTATGAATGAACAATATAAACAACTGGCAAGTTATCTGGAAAAGGTTCCAAAAAATATAACGATGTTCATGTGTCCGGGTCAGCACGATGCGACAAGAGTTGCTGAACCGCAGCCAGTGATAAGTAAAAAATACGCTCCGGAAATTTACGAGATTGATAATTTAGTTCTCGTTACTAATCCGACTATGGTAAAGTTAAGTGAGGAAGAAAAAGAATTCAAGATTTTGATGTATCACGGAGCTAGTATTCACAATTTCATAAATGAAATAAAAGAATTGCGAGAAATGAAGGCTCATAAATGCCCGGCAAAAGCGATAAAACATATGCTGAAGAGGAGGCATTTGTCTCCGACGCATTCCGAGGCGATTTATATTCCAAATGCAGAAGTAGATCCACTAGTTATTTCAGAAGTTCCAGACATTCTTTGCACGGGAGAGGTCCATAGACTTGATGTTGAAAATTATAATGGTGTTTTAATAATCACCGGGAGTTGCTGGCAGGCGAGAACTCCGTTTGAAGAAAAAATAGGTAACGAGCCAGATCCTGCGAAAGTTCCGGTGTTTAATCTGAAAACAAGGGAATTGAAAATTTTTGATTTTGGAGTTGCAGAGGAAATAAACAAAAACTATAACGAGAAGTAAAATGAAAATTCAAGAATATTTCAAGGAAATAAGGAGAAAGGTTGATGAAGCTTATGATGTAGCTCGAGCCGCGAGAAAAAAAGGTTTTGACCCGGTTAATGATGTTGAAATTCCGCTCGCTACTTCACTTGCGGAAAAGGCTACTGGATTGATTTCTACGTTATATCCGCAGATAGCTGATGAGAGAATTGTAAAGAGAATTCTTGATTTAGAGAAAGAGTATGGGAGCCTTGATCCCGCGGTTTCTTTGAAAATAGCGGAAGAAATTGCCAAAGAAAAGTTTTGTAAATTCAAAAGTCATATGGAAGCTGTTGAAGCGGGAGTTCGAGTTGCGCTTTCGTATATGACTCTTGGAGTTGTGTCAAGTCCGATTGAAGGGTTTGTTACTTTGAAAATCGGAAAGACCAGTACTGGAGAAGATTATTTCATTCCATATTACGCCGGCCCGATAAGGTCTGCAGGGGGAACCGAGGCTGCTTTTTCTCTCGTAATAATTGATTATTTGAGAGAACTTTTTGGTTATGCAAGGTACGACCCATCAGAGGATGAAGTTAAGAGAGGAGTTCATGAAAGCTACATATATCACGAGAGAGTTACCAATTTGCAGTATCTTCCTACGGAACAAGAGATAGATTTTCTTATGAAGTTTGTTCCGGTTCAGGTTTCAGGAGATCCAAGTGATGAAAAGGAAGTTTACAATTATAAAGATTTGAGAAGAGTTCCTACAAACTTTATACGTAGCGGATTTTGTCTTGTTTTGAACGAAGGTCT